>CAZHIZ010000067.1:0-6769 GCA_964532875.1 uncultured Caldithrix sp.
TTGCCTCGATACGCTCCGCCTGCGGCGAAGCACTCGGCAACCGGATGGCGGCATCAATTTAGAAATCAGGAAATATTCCGGCAAGAGACGAATGTTTCAACCATTGGTAGGGCGAGAGCACAGTCCGGTTCTCGGGTGGCCCCGCCTTTGGCGGTATCCCGCTTTTGCGGAACCGATTCCCATTCAACCAAACTTGCAATTCGTTCTTACTTAACATTCTTGTACGACCAACGCTTTTTGTTACGGAAATCTTCGCCCCAGTGCAGTTTGTTACGCAATGTTTCGTAAAAGCTGTGTTCCTGCATTTTAATCAAACGCACAAAATAATCGGCTCGTGAAATTTCAAAGGTGGTTCCACTGGGGTAGGCGCTTATTTCATGTCCGTCACGGAACAATTTTACTTCTTTAAACTCGGTGTGCACCTGCAGGCGAATTTTGCTTGTATCCGGCACAACGACCGGACGGTTGGTCAAAGAATGGGGACAAATGGGATTAATAATAAACACATTGGCTTCAGGAACCACAATCGGCCCTCCGGCCGACAGCGAATAGGCCGTGGAACCGGTCGGCGTAGAAATGATCAACGCATCGGCAATGTACGAATTCAGCAACCGGTTGTCCACATGAGTCACAATTTCAATCACGCGGGAGAATCCTGCTTTGTCAACGACCAGATCGTTAAAAGCATATAGCGTTTCGCCGCTACGCTCCACGGTACATTTGAGTAACGATCGTTCTTCGATATGATAATGACCCTGCAAATAATTTTCCAGGTCCCGAATCAAATCTTCCGGTGTCGCTTCGGCCAGAAATCCGAGCCCGCCTAAATTAACGCCCATAATCGGAATTTCGCGCTTCCCCACTATTTGCACGGTGCGCAAGATAGTACCGTCGCCGCCAAAGGCCAAAATAATTCGTGAACGTTGTAGAATTTCATCTTTGTCGGCCCGTCGCAGGTAAGCAAAACGATGTTCAAAAGCTTTGGCTTCTACGGCACTTAGTAAAAACTCTACATCGAATTTACCGTTTCGTAAATTCTTTTTTTGCCATTCGTCGAGGATGCGCAAGGGGACAACAACCTGTTCCTTACGCGGATTAACCAAAATGCCGATTGTCCAATGTTTTTTGCGCGTTTCCACCATACTGACTTTCAAAAATCGTTTAACTCAAAGTTGCCGTTGGCATCTTTGGATAGTTTTTTAACCTTCTCTTCCGCTTCCTGCAATTGTTGCAAACAAAATTCCACTAATTTTTGCCCTTCTTCGAAAGCGGCAATACTATCATTTAAAGTAATCTCTCCGCTTTCCAATTTTTCCACAATTGCTTCCAATTTTTGCAAGGCTTCTTCAAAAGTTACATTTTTTTTAGCCATGATCTTCTATCTTTGTTATTTGACTTTCCAATTGCCCGTCACTCAGTTCGGTTAAAACGGATTGCCCGATTTGTGCCTGAGCCGTACTCTTTAATACTTTGCCGTCCACATAGGTAATGCTGTAACCGCGCTGCAACACGGCTTTGGGATTTAAATTTTGCAACCGTAAATGTAATTGTCCCACATACTGCTGCTGCCGGTTTAAGCGCTGTCGTACGGTGCGTTGCAGCCGAACGTTCAGTTCGTCAATGCGCAAGGCGTATTGATGTAACAAATCCTGAGGGCGCCGCAAACCGTAGCTACGCTGCAATGATTGAATGTGCTGGCGATATTGAGCAATTTTGCTGAGCACCAGGCGCCGTATTTGTTGCTCGTAGCGCAATACTTTGCGTTTTAATTCCCGATAATCCGGCACGGCCAATTCGGCGGCAGCCGAGGGGGTAGGTGCTCGTAAATCGGCTACGAAATCGGCAATGGTAAAATCGATTTCATGTCCCACGGCAGAAATAACGGGAATGCGCGAATCATAAATGGCCCGCGCCACTACTTCTTCATTAAAGGCCCACAAATCCTCCAGCGAACCGCCTCCCCGCCCCACAATGAGCACATCCACCTGGCCGTATTCGTTAAATTCTTCAATGGCCCGGGCAATATCCTGTGCGGCGCCTTCGCCCTGAACCTGAACGGGACGTAGAATAATTTGCACATGCGGGGCCCTTCGTTTAAGCACGTTAATGATATCGCGGATGGCCGCCCCGGTTTCGGAGGTAATCACACCGATCTTGGCAGGAAATTGGGGAATAGGCTGTTTGTGTTCCGCGGCAAAAAGGCCCTGAGCTTCAAGGCGTTGTTTTAAACGCTCGAACTCCATTTGCAAGCGGCCCAGACCCGCGGGTTGGATTTGCAAAATATCGAAATTGTAGCGCCCGCCGCGCTCAAATACACGCACATTCCCCAGCGCCTGCACATGCATCCCGTCTTCAATTTCAAAATCGAGCATGGCCGCTCTGGAGCGCCAAATGACCGCCGAAATCTGAGCCTGCGAGTCCTTTAGCGTAAAATAAAAATGGCCCGAAGAATGCGCCTTAAAGTTGGACACTTCGCCTTCGAGCCAAATGGTGGGAATATTTTCTTCCAATAAAAATTTAATGGTACGCGTTAATTCGCTTACCGAAAAAATACGTGTTTCTTCTGACCGCATAAAAAGGCCTTTATTTAACTAAAGAAAAAGGCTCATGTAAAATGAACCTTTTAGCGGATTTTTTTCTTATGACGATTTTTTCTCAGACGTTTTTTCCGCTTGTGGGTCGCCATCTTAGCACGTTTTCGCTTCCGTCCGCAAGGCATATTTTGTCATCTCCTTTCCTTTAGTTACGATTTTTCAATTGTAATTTTGCCTGTTTAACAAATTCTTTGGCATTGGTAGCCTCGGTAGAATTCGGATTCAACCGGATTACCCGATTCCAAATTTGAATGGCCTGGTCGATTTTGCCCAGGTTGTACAAAATAACCCCTTTGTTTAATAAAGCCAGGGTATGGTTAGGATTCATCGCTAACGCTTTGTTCATAAAATAAAGCGCGGAATCCAGATTTTGCGTGTTGAAATAAGCCACGCCCAGATCAATCACCACTTCAATATCTTTCTTGTGGTTTTGCCTGAGCGCTTTTTTGTAATTGGCAATAGCCAAATCAAAACGGTTGATGTCGAAATAGTTATTCGCTAACCGAACCAACAAATGGTAATCGTTGGGGGCCGCTTTTAAAGAATCTTTAATGGCTTGAATGGCCTCCATTTTTTCCATGCTGGGATGATTTTGGGGAAGTTCGGTATTGGCTGCGGAATTTTGCTTCAGCTTGGCTAACTTCTGGGCAACACGTTCCGAATTCCCTTTCAAGATCAATAGCACCACAAACAAGGCGGCCAGCAAGACCAGAGTCAGCAACACATAAGGATTTGTTTTGTTGCTTTCTTCGGCAGTTGATTTTTGAACTTGCTTTTGATTCTTTCGCGGCAGTTTACTACCGCAATTAATACAAAATTTGGCCGAATCGATATTTTCCGTACCGCATTTAGGACAAATAATTGCGATAATTTATTCCTTTCGCCAATTACGTTTACCAAAGTCTTTAATTTTAATATTTATTAGGGATAAAGTCAATTTAATTTTCGGAAACCTTAATGCGGTCACCAGGCCGAATACGTACACTGCGCATATTGTTCAAGCGCTTTAATTTTTCGATGGTCAATCCGTATTTCTTGGAAATATCCCAAAGGGTATCGCCTGTTTTTACCGTGTAATACGTCGCATTGTCGTCTTGCGCGCTAACCATGTTTTGCTGCGGGCTGCCCACTTGCTTATTTACCCAAATGACCAGATTTTGCTTGGGATAAATAAACTCACCGTAACGCAATCCGTTCCAGGCGCGAATTTTACTGGCACGGGTATGAAATTTTTCGGCGATTTCTCCGATGGTATCGCCTGGTTTAACCTGATAAACAACCCGTTTTGCACCGGGCGCATGGTAGGCATAATATTTACGTTTGCGGGATGTCCTGCGGCGTGACGTGCTTTTACGAGAACGATGCGCGTAATAATATGCTTTATTTTGCGGAACCGGAATTAACAAATAATGTCCGGCCCGAATAAAACTACCGCGCAACTTGTTAATGGAGCGAATGACGGCCATCGACGTGTGGTAACGCCGGGCAATGGTAGAAAGCGTCTCGCCAGAACGAATTCGATGCCGCACCCAGGAACGTTTTTTGTTGTCCGGAATTTTGGCGTATTCCCGCACAAATCGCTCTTTCTTTCCTTTGGGCAAATACAAAGTAAAATCTTTAATACCCGGAGGAGTTACCCAGCGTAAAACGGCCGGATTAATTTCACGAATATAGCTATAGGTGGTATCCACCAGTTTGGCAATCACATTCAAATCCACGGCTTCGGAAATTTTAATACTGTCCACCGTAATTGGGTCGTCTTTTTCCACATAAAACCCGAATTTATTAGGATTTTTGGAAATAATAAGAGCGGCCAAAAAAGTAGGAATGTAATTACGCGTCTGTCTGGGCAAACGGCGCAATTTCCAAAAATTCCGACTGCGATAGCGACGAATATTGTATTCCACTTTACGCGGATTGCAATTGTAACCGGCCAGAGCCAGATACCAATCACCGAAACGGCGGTACAGGCTCTTTAAATGTTTGGCGGCCGCATGGGTCGATTTTAACACATCGCTGCGCTCATCGAACCACCAATTGTGACGCAATCCGTAATGGCGGCCGGTGGATGAAATGAATTGCCAAATTCCCACGGCTCTGGCATAAGAACGCGCCCTCGGTTGAAATCCGCTTTCGATCATGGCCAGATAAAACAGGTCCTCCGGCACCCCTTCTTCTTTGAGTATGGGTTTTAAAAGTGTTTCGTACCGACCACTGCGTTTGAGCCATTTGGTAAAAATACGTCGTCCTTTGGTTTGAAAATATTTAATGGCCAGACGCACTTTTTTATTGATCGTAATCGGGATGGGGCCGGAGCTATCGATTACCGTTCCCTGTCCGTAAAGCACCGAATCCGGAAGATTCATCTCTTCGAATTTGGCGATATCTTCCCGCACTTCTTCCGCTTCCTGCTCCGCCTGATTTTCGGGGTACAGTTGCTGATATTCGCGATCCATATTGCGAATGAGCGTATCGTATTCGGTCCAATAGGTCAGGGTATTGCGGTCTTCATTACTCAATTCGGACAGTTGCTCATAGGCCTGATCAAAGTAAATCTGCGCTCCCATTGTGTCCTGTTCGCTCAACTTGCGCTGGGCATCCCGATAGTAACTTTTAAGGGAATCCATGCGATTACTTAAATTTTCGGAAACCCACAAACTGTCCGGAAGGGATTGGGGTAAAGGGCGAACCGCGGAATAATGGACGCGCTGAAATTGTCGTAGTTGGCAAGAGTCCAGCAAAAGCAAACCCGTAGCGATTAAAATCAGCGATAACAATCGATTCATGCAAACTTCCTATTTTCGTTAGATTCTTTGATCCTTCTAATAATGTTCGTTGTCGAACGTCCTTCAATAAGCGGAATGGTCAGAACCTTTCCGCCGTGTGCTTCCACAAAATCTCTGCCTACGATCTCGTGCAAGCGGTAATCACCGCCTTTAATTAAAAAATCCGGCCTTACCTTTTTAATCAATTCCAACGGCGTGTCCTGCTCAAAAATACAAACCACATCCACCATTTCCAGACGCGATAGAATAAAAGCCCGATCATCCTGCGGTACGTAAGGACGCCCGGCACCTTTGAGCCGACGCACCGAATCGTCGGAATTCAAGCCCACCACCAAAAAATCAGCCATGGCCGCAGCCTGCTCCAGATAGGCCACATGGCCTTTGTGCAAAATATCAAAGCAGCCGTTGGTAAAGGCAATTTTACGCTCGGGAAAATTACGGCGCAAATTTTCTACAAAGTCAGCGATGTGTCGGAACCCGATAATCTCATGCATGGGAAACCGTACTATTTTTTTGCAGTATTTCCATTAAATTTTCTTTTTGAACCGGTACAATCCCCACTTCCTCACAAACCAGACCGGCCGCAAAGTTAGCAATGGTTGCCGCCTCCCGTAAGGTGCCTCCGGCACTCAGAACGGCGGTTAGGGTACTAATTACCGTATCACCGGCACCAGAGACATCGGCTACCTTGCGGGTACGCGTGGGGATATGATGTACTTCTCCGTTTGCTTCGATTAATGACATGCCCCTTTGTCCGCGGGTGATGAGAACCGCTCCGGCATGCAGTGTTTCGAGTAGTTCCTTGCCCGCCTGCTCAACCTGTGCATCGCTTTCTAAGGGACGTGCCAGAGCATGAGCCGTCTCTTTTAGATTCGGCTTAAAAACCGTAACATTTTTGTATTCCAAAAAATTGTAAAATTTTGGATCGACGGTGATGAGTTTATTCTGGGCATTGGCCGTTCGAATAATGTAGCGAATAAATCTGGACGACAGCACCCCTTTATTGTAATCTTCCAAAATGACAGCCTGTGCACCGGCGATGAGTGCATCGAATCGTTGGCGCAAAAGATCGAAGATATCGTCATCTTCATAACGTATTTTTTCCCGATCTACGCGAGCAATGTGTTGATTGTCGCCGATAATCCGCGTTTTGATGGTCGTAGGAAGATCGGGATGTGTCACAAGCCCATCCGTGCTCATGCCGTTTTCTCTCAGCAAATCATTCAAAATGTCTCCGGCCCGATCTTTGCCTACTAAACCAAGGGCAACGGGATTGCAGCCCAGCGTTTTCAAATTGTAGGCCACATTGGCCGCACCGCCGAAATGGTAAGTTTCTTTTTCCACCTCGATAATGGGCACCGGTGCTTCGGGCGAAAGTCGATTTACCGT
>CAZHIZ010000067.1:6869-11213 GCA_964532875.1 uncultured Caldithrix sp.
TTTTGTAGGGAATGTACAGTCGAAAGGTAGTGCCCTGCCCTACCTGTGATTCTACTTTAAAACGCACGCCGTAAGGCTCTAACAACATCTTAACCATGGAAAGACCCAAGCCGCTACCGGTGGGTTCCCCATCGTTTTGCACCGATTCGGTCGGTGGCCGTTTGGTTGTAAAAAACGGTTCGAAAATTTTGGGCAAATTTTGCGCATCAATGCCACATCCCGTATCACTGATGGTGAGAATGATATCCCGATCGTCAAAATCGGTTGCGATGGTCAGGCGTTTTTGCGTGGAATTGTGCATGGCCTGAATGGCATTATTGATGATATTATTCAGGCTTTGCGAAAAATCACTGTATTGTACATGAATTTTGGGCAGGCCGTCTTTTAAATTTAAAATTTTTTCAATCTGATGTTTGAAGAATAAATTGGCGTTTAAAAATTCCAATTCTTTTCGGATCAATTCATTGAGATCGATGCGCTCCTTGATTTGCTGCTGTTCGCGCCGGCCTTTCATGACGATGGTATTGATCAATTCGATCATGCGTTGGGTTTGTTCCAGAATACGGCGCGGTTCTTTGGCTTCCGGATTTTTGTAGCGTAACATCTCGGCATTGGCCTGAATGACGGCAATGGGATTATTTAAATTATGGGCAATCCCGGCGGCCAGGTTACCGATAGCGGCCATTTTGTGCGCACTCATTAATTGCAATTCCAAAATCTGTTCCCTTTTTTGCGACTCTACCTGATCGGTTACATCGATGACAATGCCTTCCAATGCCGGTTGTTTTTGGTATTGAATGCGGGCAATCCAAATTTGCAGGATTTTTTCCTTATCTTCTTCCGTAATCGCGTGGAATTGTCCCTGAAAATGCGTAATCTTCCCGGCAAGGCAATCATTCAGCTTGGCGGCCAGATCGCTGCGTTCGTCTTCACGAATGTAATCCAGCAAACCCTTTTGATTTAAACCTTTAATGGGTTCCAAATCGAAAATACGATAGGCTTTGGTATTCAAATATTTAAAACGATCTTCCCGCATAACAAAAACGCCGATTAAAGATTGCTCGACCAGATTCTTGTACTTAAATTCCGATTCTTCCAACTCCAGGGTTTTTTGAGCCACCATTTTTTCAAGTTGTTCCTGATACATGCGTTTTTGCTTTTCCAGATTTTCGCGTTCTTCACGCAATAAATCGTGCATGACCGCATTACGCACGACCTGAATCAATTGGCGATTTTTAATGGGCTTTACCAGATAGTCGAAAACCCCGATTTTAATGGCTTTGCGCGCCATCTCGATTTCGGAACTGCCCGTTATGACAACCACCGGCGTTTGCACGCCCTGTTCCTGTACCTGTTGAATAAAATCGAGCCCGTCGAAGTCGGGTAAATAAATATCCAAAAGAATGGCCGAAAAGGATTGCTTTTCAAGCTGTTCACGCGCTTCGTGGCCGCTACCGCAGGTTACAACGGAATAGCCTTCGTGTTCCAGTAACACCTGAAGCGTATCCAGAATATCGCGATCGTCATCGATAATTAAAATACGGGCCTGTATCTTAGCCATGCACAATCCTGCTCAGTAAATTTTTAACGGATGCCGCAAAAAATTCGATAATGACAAAAATCAGCAAACAACTAATGCCGATTAAGTAAATAACGCGGGTTATCTTATCCAATGTGGGCGAATTGAATTCGGGCAGAATTACAATTAAGACAAAAGCCGTACCCACGGTCCAACTTAAAATGCGTAATATTAATTTAAATAATTTTTCCACTTTTTCCGGATATTGCACTTCTTCTTGGTTTTGTTTTTTCTCAAGATAAGCTTTCTTTTTTTCGGAACCTTTATGTTTGGCCATAGCTTCTCCTTTTCTAAAATCCAAGGGCTGTTCCGGTTCGTCGCGGATCACCCCAGCCGTAAATCGTACGATGTTTTACTATGATGCCCTGCACATCACCCAAGCTATTCACAAATTTAATGCGGTAGCCTAAATTTTTTAAATTGTCTATTGTATCTTTATTGAAGCCGAATTGTTCCATCTCTATGAGATCGGGCAACCATTGATGATGAAAACGCGGCGCTTCAACAGCGCGCCGAATGTTCATCTTAAAATCAATGGCATTAAGAAGGGTTTGCAAGACGGTAGTAATAATCGTGGATCCCCCGGGCGAACCGACAACCATAAAAAGAGAATCGTCTTTAAGCACAATGGAGGGCGACATGGAGCTTAACATCCGTTTGCCCGGGGCGATGGCATTAGCTTCGTTGCCCACCAAACCGAACTGATTGGGTTGCCCCGGTTTAATACTGAAATCATCCATTTCGTCGTTCATCAAAATTCCGGTTCCCTTAATCACCACGGCCGAGCCGTAATTACTGTTTAACGTGTACGTATTGGAAACGGCCCATCCTTCAGCATCGCAAATGGAAAAATGAGTGGTTTGTTTGCCCTCTTTAATTTGCGCAAAAGAATCGGCTTTGGAAACACCCGCTTTTAACAAACTCAATCCGCAGCGAATGGAATCGGCGTAGGATTTGGAAATAAGACGCTTTACGGGAACGCTCACAAAATCCGCATCGCCTAAATAATGTGCACGATCCCGGTAAGCCCGACGTTCGATTTCTGTTAGCAATTGAATGTATTTGGCGCTATTGTGGCCCAATTCCCACGGTCTAAAAAAAGAGAGGGTGTTTAAAATTTCGGCCAATAAAATGCCGCCCGAACTGGGTAGCGACATGGAATAAACGGTGTACCCGCGATAATCGATTTTAACGGGTTTTCTCCAAACGGGACGGTAATCTTCCAAGTCTTTCAAGGTAATTAATCCGCCGTGCCGTTGCATGTCTTCGGCAATTAGGCGGGCCGTTTGCCCCCGATAAAAATCCTTAACGCCGTACTTGCGAATACGCTTTAACGTACGCGCCAGATCTTTTTGGATGAGCCGTTCGCCGCGAGCTAAAGGCCGTCCATTGGGTAAGAAAATCCGTGCCGTTTCCGCAAATTGCTGCATTTCGGAGGCATGATTTTTTAGTAATCTGGCCTGATGGGCGTTTATTTTGAATCCGTGCTCGGCCCAATAAATGGCCGGAGTAAGTAATTCAGGCCAGGATAGTTTCCCGAAACGCTTATGTGCTTCCCACAAACCGAAAACCGTACCCGGTACGCCGCAGGCTTTGTAGCCGATTAAACTTAAATTGGGAATGACGCGACCGTCGGCATCCAGATACATGGTGCGGGTGGCGGCCAACGGCGCCTTTTCGCGATAATCGAGCGCAAAGACCTCGTTTTTCGGACTGCGGATCAGCATAAATCCGCCGCCGCCGATATTGCCGGCATTGGGATAGGTAACCGCCAACGTAAAGGCCACGGCCACCGCCGCATCCACCGCATTGCCGCCTTTTTTAATGATTTCCACTCCAACGCGACTGGCCAGCGAATCGGCCGAGACGACCATAGCATGGCGAGCCGTAACCGGACTGAACATTTGCGCCCAAAGAACGGTTTGATATGCTGCCAACAGCAGCACTACAAATAGCAGGAAGCCGCGCCGTTTCATGAACGTTTTCCTTTAAGAATCAAATACATGTCTTTTTCCAAATATTCGGATTGAGGGCTTTCCACTATGCGGCCGATTTCTTTTCCGTTACGTAAAAAAATAAAAGTCGGTACGTAACGGATGTGATATTTTTTAGCGATGTCGTTCGGCGATTTCTTTTGCCGATCCACCGCCCACATTTCTATTTTCAAAACCGGCTCCAAATGCGCCTGCCGCACGATTTTGAAAAAGTGCGGCACTTCCCGTTTACTATCCGGGCACCAGGTTGCCATGAAAATCTTTACCGTGGTTTTAGCCTTAACAGTCTTTAGTTTTTCAATAAAATCCTTTTGCGGTTGGTAACGTTCTTCCCCCGTTTTCCACTGCGGATAATCAAAATACAATTGTTCACGCGTTATTTTCCCGTACAGCATGGTGCGCCCGTCACGCACTACTTTTTGCGAAGTGAGGGGCATTCGCGTTCTCAACAGATGGCAGGAACTTAAAAGCAGCAATAAAACGATCAGCAGACTAACGCGCCCTTGTACTGTCATGTTGCACCACCTTTCGTTTTTTAGGGAAAACCGCCCGCAATTTCACAATGCCTTTGGGCGTTACCTTCATGTAAGAGATTACCTGCCCCGGCCTTGCCAGGGAATCATAGGTCACCGAATTGATTTTCAGAAGCAGAGCCGAAGGATTGCCGATACGGAATTCGACCAACGAATCGGCATAAACCGTGTGTGTGTTACCCCTTTTCAAAATAAAGTCCGACGTATCGCGATGGTCTTTCACATAGCGCATCCAACT
>CAZHIZ010000067.1:11313-17119 GCA_964532875.1 uncultured Caldithrix sp.
TTCTTTTCCGGTTGGCGCCAGGCATCAAAAGCCGTTAGGTATTTCTGCGGATTTTCTACGTGCAAAGCCGAAAGATAGGTTTTGAAAATAAAGCGATCGTACACCCGCGGAAGTTCTTCCGGATGTCCGCTCTCCAACGCTTGAAGATATTTTAAACGAATGCGCGACTTTTCCGCAATCGATTCCAGAGAAATGTTCTTCTCTTCGCGCAAAGCCTTCAGTTCTTCAAGCAACTGATTAAACACTTCCTTATCCGCCATTTTGAATGACCTCTAAATCTTTAATTCGCATCTGGATCGTGGTTTTTCCATTCCACCGATTTTCTTCCAAAACGTAGGCACAATTAATACGCGCCATTCTGGTTCGCTTTATCGTGTCGGCATATTGTCCCAGGTTGTAGCCGATGGCGTCTAATACCACTTCGTTTTGCTTGAATTTGGTTTTCAGATGATTATGTCCCACAATATCAACCGTTCCGTAAGGTTTGAGGTTGTACGAGACGAAAACGGGACGCATATTTCCGGGACCGAAAGGCGCTAACGACTTAAGAGCAGTGAAAAAGGTCGCATTTAATTGATCGAAAGTCAACTCGGCATCGATTTTCAACTTGGGAATCAATTCATCCATGTGAATCTCGAACTCGGAAATGGCATTTATTTTTTCATCCAGAACCGGAATATTTTCCGGTTTAATCGTCAGCCCCGCTGCAAATTTATGACCGCCGAAATTAATAAACAAATCGCTTATTTTCTTAAAGCCCTCGTAAATGTCAAAATTGGACGTCGAACGCGCTGAACCTTTTCCCACACCGTCCTGAATGGAGATCAGAACGGTCGGCCGATTGTATTTTTCCATGATACGCGAGGCCACAATGCCGATCACGCCCGGATGCCAGTTTTCTTTTGCCAACACCAACACCCGTTTGGAATCCAGATCGATTTCGTTTTCAATAAGCGATAAGGCCTCTTCGTAAGTGATCTCATCGATATCCTTCCGGGCCCGATTTTCATGTTCCAAAATACGCGCAATATTGCGGCCCTGTTGGAAGCTTTTGGTGGTTAACAAATGGACGGCTTTTTTGGCATTGGAGATGCGGCCTACGGCATTTAAACGCGGCGCCAGAACAAAGACAATGCCATTGACCGTTAACTCCCGCCCTAAAAGACCGCTGCTTTCCAAAAGCGCCATCAGGCCCGGACGCGGCTTTTCATTGATCATCTTCAAGCCGTTGTACATGAAAACCCGATTTTCATCCAGCAATTGTACGATGTCTGCCGCTGTACCGATGGCTACCAAATCGATGTACTGTTCGGGAAAGGACGGATCAACTCCCAATTTTTGCGTTAAAGCCTGCAATACTTTGTAGGCCACGCCGCAACCGGCCAATTCGCTAAATGGATAGGTACTGCCCGGTAATTTGGGATTTAAAACCGCTACGGCCTGCGGAATAGTTGGCCCGGGTTCGTGGTGATCGCAAATAATGAAATCAATGCCCAAACTTTTGGCGTATTCCACCTCTTCAACGGCCGTGATGCCGCAGTCCACCGTAATAATTAAAGAGGCGTTTTTCCCCTTGGCAACCTGAATGCCCTCTTTGGACACACCATACCCTTCGCGAAAGCGTGAAGGAATAAAAAAAGAAACTTTACCGCCCAAATAAAAAAGTCCGTCATACAAAATGGAAACGCTGGTAACACCGTCCACATCGTAATCGCCGTAAATAAGAATATTTTCGCCTTCACGTAAGGCTCGAATAATTCGTTCAACGGCCGTATCCATGTGGGGCATTAAAAACGGATCGTACAAATTTTCCAGCCCGAGACTAAAAAATTTCTGCACTTTCTCGGGCGTATCGATTTGTCGGTTGTAAAGAATTTTAGCAATAATGGGAGGTAAGTTAAAACGTTTGGCAATGGTGGAAATTTTTTCATCTGCGATTTCAGGCGGTAGAACCCATTGATACAGCATGGCAATAATAAATAGATCCGGATGAATCTGTAAGCCGAATTCTGTATCCCGACGAATCGGGACGGTAGCCATTTATCTTAACCTACCGTTGCCGATAGGTTTAAGCGACCTACCCTGAAGTGTGTCCCGAAAAATCGAGACGCGTACCGGGCCGTACGCACCCGTATTAACGGGATCCTTCTATATTTGGTCTTGCATCGGATTGGGTTTTTCCTACCTCCGAATTTTATACCCACAGGCATTTCCATTACGGAACGGAGTGGTGAGCTCTTACCTCACCTTTTCACCCTTATCCCGATAAATCGGGACGGTATGTTTTCTGTGACACTTTCCGTTGGTGCCGTACGGCACCCCCTCTGATTTCTCAGAGAATCCTGCCCTTTGATGTTCGGACTTTCCTCCCCGGCGCACATAGCACCGGAGCGGCTACCTGATCCATCCGGATCTATTTTATCCTTTTTTTAATTTTACTCTTCAACGTAAACGAGAATTCTTCCGCAATATTCGCAGGTGTAAATTTTTTCCATCTTTTTCACTTCCACAACCTTTTGCGGAGGAATGTACGAATGGCAACCGCCACAAAATCCGTTTTCGATGCGTGCAATGGCCTGACCGCCTCTGGCCTCTCTCACCATTTCGTAAGTTTTAATGATTTCAGGCTTTGTTTTTTTAACAATTATTTCCCGTTCTTGTTTCAATAATTTTTCTTCTTCGGCCGTTTCGTTCAATTTTTTATTTAATTCAATGCGATTCTCTTCCAACTCATCGTTGATTTTCTCAATTTCCGCTTCCAATTGGCTGATTTCATTATTCAGCGCTTCGATCAACTCCTTCTTCTCTTTCAGTTCATCCTGTCCGGATTTCAATTTTTCTTTGGCCGAATCCGTCTCCATCATAATGGCATCGTATTCGCGATTGGTTTTTACCTGATAGAGCTTTTCTTCGAATTCTTCCAATTTTTTTTTGGATTCTTCGATTTGCTGTTCCAACTCTTTTTGCCGTAAACGGGTTTCTTTTAACGTCTCGTTCTTTTGACCGAGCAAATCCTTTTTTTCGGCCAATTTATCTTCCAGTTCTTCTACGATTAAAGGAAGATCACCGCGCTCATCCCGCAGTTCGTCAAGACGATTGTCAATTTCCTGTAGTTCGATTAATGCAAATAGTGTAGTTTGCAATGTATTACCTCCTTTTTATACAAAAAAAAGTGCATTCATATTCAATTATGAATGCACTTTTCGGAATTTATTTCTTTCCAAAACCTGGAACTTTTTGCTGAAATTTTGTGAAAAATCCTTTCATCAAAAATCCTATTGCTTACTTAGATTGTGGGCCCACAGGGACTCGAACCCCGGACCAGCCGATTATGAGTCGGCCGCTCTAACCAACTGAGCTATGGGCCCCTTTTTGAAATACCCGAGCGGTTAATTTATTAAAGCCCTATTTTAAAATCAAATCAATTTTTTGTAAAATCCCGATTAAAAAAATTAAAATCAAAAATATTTTGCCAATATTTCGGCTCGACAAGAAAATATTTTGTTTTCGGTGATTTTTTTGAACGAAAAACCCGAATAAATCCGTTTCTCACAATTTCTTCATCGCCTCTTTTAACTTCACCGGCGATTAAAATATTAAATACATCGTTCCAAGCTTCAAATTTTGTTAAAGGAATCGATTCGATTTCGGGGAGCCAATTTAAACGCGCCAATAACAATCGCTTCAATTCTTCAATGGGAACGGCACCCTGCGCAGGAACAGAAACCCAAATTTTGAGCATATTGACCAATTGCGCGGCTTGTGTATTTTTAAAGGCCTGCAAAAAATCTTCGGCCGTTTGCAGGGATAGCGACAACGGCGGACATTTCCGGCAGGTAACCGTCAAACGGGAGGCCGTGTCATTGACATGCAGCAAATCGAGTTGAAGCCCGTTGGTGCGCATTCCATGGGTACGCCGATAATCGTCAATACGCACACGAACCTCGTCCTTCACTATGCCAAATACATCCTGAGCTATGCCCCGAAGAGTAATTGCGTTCGGGCCGGGAGTCAGCGCGTTCAACCGTTCTCCTTTTGCAGAGAATATTTCCATGATTAAGCGACCGCTTTGCTTTTTAATCGGCAGGTAATGTTTCGCGTATCGATCGGCACGCATGACCACGGCTTGGCCGTTGATGGTTAAGGTCTTTTCAATGTCCGGATTTTTAATCGTGATTTGAAAACGATCCTTTTTGCGCAAAAATTTCAAGCGGCAACGATCTATTTTCAACGTGGCCTGCTCCCAGACCAACGGGAACCAGAGCGTTTTCCCTGCATAATCTATGCGCACATTTTGCCAGGTAATATCCGTTAAAGGTGGACGATAGACCAATGGTTTTACGAAAAGCGCTTTTTCTGCGAAATCGATTTCAAAATCGACCCTTTTATTAACCGTAAGAATCGTCTCACTAAGGTTGGCGAGGCGCAAGCAAGAAAAGTTCTGTTTACCGAACGAATAAAAGCGCGCGCTAATGGGCCCCGCCGTGATTTGATAATCGCTACGCCCATCTTGAAAAGTTAAAACATGCAAGCGCCTGGCTGCCCGTAAACAAACTTGAGAAAGCATGATGCGCAACAGAGCAAATACGGCGTGATGTGTTTCCGGCAATTTATCAAAGAGAAAATCGAGAGCGCTTTGCGCCCACCAAAATTTACGCCGCACGGCTAAAAAGGCAAAGGCCATAAATTCATCCGGATTTTGGCGTATTTCTTTTTCCCAGCGAAATTGAAGAGCCGGTATTTGCACATATTCCCAGAAATTCTGTAAGGCTACATCCCTTTGTCGGTCATCGCTTTCATTAAGATATTGCTGTAAGAACGGTGGCAATTCTACGGTTTCCTTAAAAGGCGGCACTTCAAACGTTTTTTCGGCCGTATTTTGCAAAAAAGATTGCACGCGTTGCGCCAAAACGAACAAAAGCGGATTGCGCTTAAAATGCTCCGCTTGTAATGAGCGGTAGAATGCCACCAATTCACTCCACCGTCCTGCCTGCAAATAGAGTTCGTGCAACCAAATAAATTCGGGTGCCTGCACAGCGCTCAACAGTAACCGCCCCCGATCATCAATGTGATGCAAGGCGGCAAACCAGCGGTCGATCTCAGTTAGGGCATTATGGTTGTTCGAAGTGATCGCGGCAAGAAGATGCCGTTCGTATTCCCGGCTACGCTCTTTCTGCAAAGCACTTAGCAGAGCCGCTTCGGGGCCTTTCGGTAGGGGTTCATCTTCCGGTAAAATCCAAAAAAGGGCGACCGAAGCAGTCTCGTCACTTGTGTCCGAAACGGTTTTCACACTATAGGCTCTGCAATGCGTCAGTTTAAATCGGAAGTCGGCAGCCGGATTTTGATTACGGATTAAGACGACAGTACGGTGCGCAAAATCCACTATCTTAATCTGCATGGCGCTATTTTGGTACAGGGAATAATACAGGCGTGTTTGCGGGAAACGATACACAAACTTGGTAAAGGGTTCGCTGCTTGAAAAAAGCAATTCCACTTCCCTGCTACGATTCACGACATGCCTTACCGTCTGTTCATGCGCTTCCAAAAAGGTACGAAGGGGCGCCCGATGATCGTAACGATGGCGAAGGCTTTCCCGAATAAAGCGTTCTATTTTTTCGATAATCGTCATATCCGCTTTCCGTTTTTGAGCAGGCTGAAATTCGTACAAACGATTCGAATTCAAACAAAAGCAATTTTCAGAATTCGGGAGCTAATTTTGAATGCCCGATTTCACTGACAATCGCATGCACGAATGGTAAAAGAAAGGCCGCTCTCATCTCGATTACGGCCTTTTAGTTATTTGCAA
>CAZHIZ010000068.1:0-8446 GCA_964532875.1 uncultured Caldithrix sp.
GGGAGCTGTCTGGCCCTGGGGAGTCGCCTTGTTCATCCAGGCCAAATTACAGTATGGTGATGATGTGCATGCTCTAAAAGAATTGTGGAAAAACTATTTTAGACCATTACTGGAATTAACTCAGGAAGGTGTTCTGGGGTACATTCCCGAAGCTTTGCATTTTAACGATCGTTTAAATCCACTTGGTAGTGAAGATTTTGTCCCGGCATTGGCTTCTGTTTTATGGGCCGAATATTTACTGAGTCAAGCCTCGGAAGATGAAAATTCGGTTTCGGAGCCAAAAATTAAAGCAATTCTTTAAAGTTCTGGGAAAAAAATTGCACCCGGTTTTGTAGCCTTAAGGTTAACCGGCAAGGGGAGCGTAAAAAAAGAACTTTATTTTTTTGTTTTTTTCTTTTTTCTTCGATTTTCTTTTTGCAAGTCCCGAGTGATTTTCTTAAATACATCTTCCCAAAAACGGGGCTCCTTGGCATAATGGGCTTCGGTCTCGGTAAATTCTTTTTTAGTGATGTGATATTTTTGCAACACTCCTTTAATTAACTCGGCTTTTTGTGCTTCTTCTATTTTTAGATATCGAATAACCAACATTTCTTTTAAAGCTTTGGAGAACATATTCTTGCTCAAATATTGTTTTTGGGGTGTACGTGAACAGGCCCAATAACCCGAAACAAAAGTGAGAACAGTCAGCAAAATAATAATTTTTAATGAACGCATTATGCCCTTTTTTCGTTAATAATTTGTATTAATTTACTCGGAAGGTGGAAAATATTCAACCATATTTCTCTTGAAAGTTGATGCAATTATCTTTAGTTTGAATCGGATATTTTAGTGGAGGAATATAATGCGTTCTTTTTCCAAGACTTTTTTAATCCTTTTCTTAACGGTCATCGCAGCCTGGGCGCAATTCGGTAAAAATAAAGTTCAATATAAAACATTCAACTGGCACTATCTGCAATCCGAACATTTTGATGTTTATTTTTACAAAGGAGCTTATCAATTAGCTTCGTTTGTAGCCAATATTGCCGAATCTTCGTATGTGGATTTAAAGAGCGACTTTGAATACGAACTGAGCAAGCGTGTGGTAATTATTTTGTACAAATCCCACAACGATTTTGAGCAAACCAACGTAGTTGCCGAGTTCTTGCCGGAGGGTGTAGGCGGTGTTACCGAATTGTACAAAAATCGGGTGGTCATTCCTTACGAAGGATCCTACGCCCAGTTACGCCATGTAATTCATCATGAATTGGTGCACGCCGTAATGAACGATATGCTTTACGGCGGTTCTATTCAGTCCATTATTTCCGGTCAGGTTGTTCCCGTGCCTACGTGGTTTGCCGAAGGCTTGGCCGAATTCTTTTCCATGGGGTGGGACACGCGTGCCGATATGATTTTAAGAGACGCAACCATTTCCGGATATTTACCTCCCATTCAGTATTTGAGCTATTACATGGCCTATCAGGGCGGCCAGAGTGTGTTTCGTTACATTGCCCAACGCTACGGAAACCAGAAAATCAGCGAGATTTTACACAAATTAAAAGGTTCGTTTCGTTTTGAAGGTGCCTTTAAATCGGCTCTGGGCATTAATCTTAAGGAACTTTCCGAGCAATGGCAAAAAGCCATGCGCAAAGAATACTGGCCCGATATTGCCGATCGCAAAGAATCGGATGAGATTGCGCGTCGCTTAACCAATCACAAGAAAAAGAAAAACTATTTGAACAGCAGTCCGGCTCTTTCACCGAAAGGCGATAAATTGGTTTTTCTCTCGGATCGGGACGGGAAACAGTCTATTTATTTAATGGATGTGTTGGAAAATAAAATCATCAAACGCCTGATTAAAGGTGAATCGTCTACAAATTTTGAAGAATTGAAATGGTTAACGCCGGGCATGGGTTTTTCGCCGGACGGCAAGAAAGTGGTGTTTGCCGCCAAAGCCGGTGATCAGGATGCGTTGTACATTTACGATCTGGACAGCGGGAAGATTCGCCAGCACAAGTTCAATCTGGATGGAATTTATTCCGCCGCGTGGTCGCCGACCGGAGCGGATATTGCCTTTATCGGGCAGATGAACGGGGCCAGCGATATTTACATCTATGATATTAAAAAGGATTCGTTACGGCAAATCACCAATGATGTCTTTTCCGACGGTTATCCCAAATGGTCGCCTGACGGTAAACGTCTTATTTTTATTTCCGACCGGGGCAGATTTGTCAATCCCGATTCCATTCCCAAGGATTTTGACATGTCCAAACACGATTTCCGTAATTACGATGTGTACATCATCGATGCCGACGGCAGTCATATTCGGCGTATTACCAACACCCCGTACCGCGAATCGGATCCTATTTTTGCTCCGGACAATAAAACCGTGTTTTATGTGAGTGACCGCAATGGCATCTTCAATATTTACCGTCAAGATCTCGAGACCGATAGCAGTTATGCCATTACGAATTTATTGACCGGCGCTTTCCAACTGACCATGGACAAAGACGGTAAACAACTCGTATTTGCTTCGTTTGAGGAAGGGGGCTGGGATCTTTACCTGCTTAATAATCCTTTGGAGATGAAAGCGGTTACATTGAAAAATACGGTTTATTTTAACGAATTGAAAAATCAAAAGAAGAAAAAGCCAAAAACAAAACCGGTGGCCGTCAAAGAAAAACCGATTAAAAAGGAAGTAAAAATTCCGCGGGCAACGGATTACAGCAAATACGTTTTTGCCGATATGGATCGGCGAACGCGCGTTAAAAAGGTAAAAGTGGCTTTACCGGAAAAAGAGTACAAGTTCCCCGACGGCCACTACAAAGTGCACAACTACCGTGTTAAGTTTTCTCCGGATTTGGTAAACGGTGCGGCCTATTACAATACCTTGTGGGGTTTTCAGGGTTACACGTCCATTGCCTTTAGCGATGTTCTGGGTAACCACAAAATCTTTTTAGGGACGAATCTTGTTTTCGATTTACGTAACAGTTACATTAATTTACAGTATTGGTATTTGCCCCATCGTACTGACTACGGATTTATGCTATTTAATTACGCGAATACGTATCTTTCGGGCTACTACGGTTTAATTCGCTATCGGAATTACGGCGCCTGGTTCATGGCCTCTTACCCTTTCAGCAAATTTACGCGTGCCGAATTTTACGTTAACTGGTGGAATTCTTCTCTGGATTACATTCTAATCGATGAATTCAGCCAGAGTGTACACAGTATTTTACCGGGATTCCGTTTTATTCACGATACCTCGGAATGGTCCTATTTCGATACGGGTCCCAGAGACGGTTTTCGCGGTTCGGTCAATTTGATGTTTTCACCGCATTACACCAAAAACAGTCCGGAATTTACCACATTGGAAGTGGATTTGCGGCGCTATTTCAAAATAACCAACGACTATTCCTTTGCCCTGCGTTTAAATTCCGGCATGAGCCGCGGTAAAAATCCGCAACAGTTCTTTTTAGGCGGAGAAATGAACTGGCTGAACCGAAAGTTTAACGGCAATATTAGGCTTACTTCCATTTACGATGTTTATTTTTCCGAATTCATTACTCCCTTGCGCGGCGCTCGCTTTTACGAGAAAACGGGGAATAATTTTGTTTTGTTCAACGGGGAATTCCGTTTTCCTTTTATTCCTTACATGCAATTGGGATTCCCCCCCATGCGTCTCGGTAATATTAAAGGGGTTCTTTTTACGGATATCGGCAGTGCCTGGGATTCGCGATGGTCCAAAGAATTTCGCGGGGTTAAAGACGGCCGATTGAATGATATTGTCATGGGTTACGGCGTGGGTACAAGAGTATTCCTGAGCTTTTTGGGCTTCATCTTAAAATACGATGTGGCCTGGCGCTATGACTTGAAAAAGTCCAGTAAACCGATGCATTACATTTCCATAGGTGTGGATTTTTAAATGATTAAATTTGTTCAAAATTTGGGTCGTAAAACAATTGTCTTTTTTCAGGAGACCGGCACCGTCTTTATGATGCTGTGGAAAGTGATACGCTACTTCGGGGTGCTGTGGCGGAATCGAGATTTGGTGTTTACGCAAATGATGGAGATCGGCGTTCGTTCTCTCCCCTTGGTCCTTTTTGTGGGGGTTTTTGCCGGTGCCGTGGCTTCGGTGCAAACGGCCTATCAATTAAAAGGCTATATTTCGTTTAATTATTTGGGGGCGGCTACCAGTATCGCCGTTTTTATTGAATTGGGACCCGTATTAACGGCCCTTGTGGCCGCCGGGCGCGTTTCGGCCAGTATTGCCGCTGAAATCGGTACCATGAAAGTAACCGAACAAATTGATGCTTTGGAAGCGTTGGCCATTGATCCCATTCGTTATTTGGCCATGCCGCGGATTTTAGCCGGTTTTATTATGATTCCCGTTTTGACGATTTTTGCCGATTTCGTGGGCCTTTTGGGGGCTTATGTGGTGGCCTATTTAAGTTTGGGCCTGGCGTCCGAAATTTTTTTCGGGAGCGTCAAAAATTTCTTCACGATCATGAATGTTATGTCCGGCTTGATCAAGGCCTTTGTTTTTGGCGGGGTGACGGCCATAATCGGCTGCCATGTGGGATTTCATACGGAAGGCGGTGCCGAGGGTGTAGGCAAGGCTACCATTCGGGCTTTTGTCTTGTCTTCGGCTCTTATTTTATTGAACGACTATTTGCTCTCGGTTTTGCTGTTTTAAGCTGGTTTTTAAAGAGCAAACAGCATATTGCAAATACGCTCAATGATTATTAAACTAGAAAAAACGGAAAGATTTTATTGCTATGTACCCGAATATACAACTCTATTTAGGAGATGCCGCTAAAGTTTTAAAAGAGTTACCGGATAATTCGGTGGATTTGGTTTTTACTTCTCCTCCTTATGCCGATCAGCGTAGGAATACATACGGAGGCATTCCACCCGAGAAATATGTGGATTGGTTTCTGCCGATTTCTGAAGAATTATTGCGCATTTTAAAACCTACCGGTACGTTTGCTTTAAATATTAAAGAAAAAGTAGTAAACGGTGAACGAAGTACTTATGTTATCGAATTGATTTTGGCTATGCGTAAACAAGGATGGTTATGGACCGAGGAATTTATCTGGCATAAGAAAAATAGCTATCCGGGTAAATGGCCAAATCGTTTTCGGGATGCCTGGGAAAGAATTTTGCAATTTAATAAAAATAAAAAATTTAATATGTACCAGGAAGCAGTCATGGTGCCCATTGGCGATTGGGCTAAAAGTCGATTAAGAAAACTGAGCGAAAAAGATAAAATAAGAGATGAGTCGCGTGTAGGGAGCGGATTTGGAAAAAATATTTCGAATTGGGTCGGCCGGGAAAAAGTGTATCCTACCAATGTTATTCATTTAGCCACAGAGTGTAGTAATAAAAACCATAGCGCAGCATTTCCGGAAGGCTTGCCGGAATGGTTTATTAAATTATTTACAGTCAAAGGGGATACGGTTCTGGATCCGTTTATGGGATCCGGTACGACTATTTTTGTAGCCCAGAAAATGGAAAGAAATGCTATTGGAATTGAGATCGTGCCTGAATATTATCGTATGGTTGAAGAAAGAATTAATTTCATAAAACATTTACCTCTATTCAAAGGTTGGAATGAAAATGAATCTGCCCAGAAGCTCGTTGATAAATAGTGTTTACGAATATGTTCAGGAAAATATCGGCAATTTCCATCGGAAGCGCATTGATCGTTTATCAACACTAAAACTCGATTCGATTTTAAAAAGAAAAAACCCCTATTTATTTAAAGCTAAAAATGTCCTAACCGCAGAACAAATCATTAAAGGCATTGTTGATGCCCATTTATCTTCTAATGAGGAAACGATTTTCGGAGACTGGTTGGAAGGACTGGCTATTTTTATTAATCAAAAAGTATTCGGCGGTTGGAAATCCGGAATTACAGGAATTGATTTGGAATTTAATCGTGATTCGATTCGCTACATTGTTTCTATTAAATCAGGACCCAATTGGGGGAATAGTAGCCAAATTGAAAAAATGAAAGATAATTTTAGAACGGCGAAAAAAGTTCTGAGAACCGGAAATTCTAAACTTCAAATTATAGCAGTTAATGGTTGTTGCTATGGTAAGGAAAAGAACCCGGATAAAGGCGATTATTTTAAGTATTGCGGACAGGAGTTTTGGTATTTTATTTCCGGAGATGAAACTATTTATACCGAAATTATTGAGCCGTTGGGCCATCGGGCAAAAGAGCGGAATGAGGAATTTTTAAAAAATTACGCTAAAATTTTAAATAAATTTACAGCGGAATTTGTACAACGTTTTTGTGATAGTACGGGGGAGATAAAATGGGATGAATTAGTCCGTTTTAATTCAGGGTCTCCTAAATTAAATTAATGTGTTTTGCCTATTGGAATAATTATGATCGAAATCGTAAATCTTAAAAAATCCTTTGATGGTAAGGTGGTGCTGCGCGGCGTTAACCTGAAAATTTACGATGGTGAAAAATTGGTCATTATCGGGCGCAGCGGCTGCGGTAAAAGTGTTTTGCTCAAAAATATTTTGAATTTAATGCAGCCCGACGAAGGCTATATTTTGGTGGATGAAGTTCCCATTAAAATGGTGGGTCAAAAGGACCTATTCGTCTTGCGCAAGCAATTCGGATTTCTCTTCCAGGGTGCCGCTTTGTTCGATTCCATGACTGTTGCGGAAAACATTGCTTTACCTTTGGTTGAACATACGAATCTTAGTCCCAAAGAAATTGATCGACTTGTTGCCGAAAAATTGGAAATGGTCGGATTGCCCGGCATTCAAAAATTAAAACCCGCCGAACTCTCGGGGGGCATGAAGAAACGCGTGGGCCTGGCCAGGGCCATTATCATGGACCCCAAATATGTTCTATACGACGAACCCACCACCGGTTTGGATCCGATTATGGCCGCTTCCATCGATCATTTAATCAATGAATTGAACGAGCGTTTACAGGTTACCTCCATCATTGTTACGCACGATATGCAAAGTGTGGACCGCATCGCTGACCGGGTGGTCATGCTTCATACGGGAAAGATTATTTTCGAAGGAGATTTAAACGATCTTCATACGAGCGATAATCCCATTGTTCATCAATTTGTACACGGAAAGTTGGACGGCCCCATTCAACCCAAACCGGTAAAATACTAATCCTTTTGTCGTGTGTTAGAAAAAAGGTTAATGTACCATTCCCGATTACATCCATTTGTATTTTTAATTTGATACGATCCTTTTTTTTGCCTTAAATTAACCAAGCGGAATTTTGCAATAATGCCACGAAGGAAAAAGGAAAGTGCATGAAAAAGATTTTACTTATTCACACGGGTGGAACTTTCGGTATGGTACCTACGGAACCGCACCATAGTCTGGCACCTGCTCAGGTTCAAGACCATATTTTGAATATGGTACCCGAAGTAACGCGATTGGCAGAGATTGATGTCGTGACCCCTTTTAATAAAGACAGCGCCAATGTGGGCGTAGAGGAATGGGAATTACTAAGCCGTTTAATTTACGATCAATGGTCCGGGTACGACGGGTTTGTGGTGATTCACGGTACGGATACCATGACTTACACGGCCGCCGCCCTTTCATTTTCCTTGCGCCACTTGGATAAACCGATTATTCTCACTGGCTCTCAGCGTCCGCTTTCCCTTTCCCGATCCGATGCGCGCCTGAATTTGATCGATGCCATTGAGCTGGCCACTCTTAATTTGCATGAGGTGCTTATCGTTTTCAATCAAAAGATTTTCAGGGGCAATCGAACCAAAAAAATCAGTATTAAAAGTTATGATGCCTTTGATTCGCCTAATTTCCCGCCATTGGGTGAAATCGGCGTGACCATCGATTTTGATTATGCCCGCATGCTCGATTCGCAAGGCCCGCTGCAATTTGTTCCCGGTTTCAACCCGAACTTAGCTGTTATTGTCATTCAACCTTCTCTTTCACCCGACTATTTTGCCGAACTGGTACAAAAAAAATTGGGAGCTTTGATCCTATTGGGATTTGGCTCCGGAAATATTCCTTTCCCCCGGCCGGATTGGGTGCAACTGATTCGCGAAGCCGTGTCACACGGTACTCAGGTATTCATCGGTAGTCAGTCCATCAAAGGCAAAGTAGATCTTAATTTGTACGAATGCGGCCAGCAAGCCTTACAAGCCGGAGCCCACAGTTTAAAAGAGATGACTCTGGAAGCGGCTTACGTCAAGCTATCTAAAATTTTGTATGGCACACAAGATCGGCAGGAAATTGTGCGTGCTTTTTATGATAATTGGGCAGGTGAAATTTAGATGTGGAATCCTTTTCGACATGAATATGTACGCGTGGTGTATTCCGCCGATTACATTTACGGCTTACCTTCGGTGGGTGAACATCAAACGTTCGATATCATGCGCTTTAAAAAAATTCGCGATCGTCTGGTTAAGGAAAAATTGTTGACACGGAAAAACATTTTGCAACCGTATCTGTG
>CAZHIZ010000068.1:8546-16604 GCA_964532875.1 uncultured Caldithrix sp.
CATGCCGATAAAGCCGAGGGATTTTGTCTGATTAACGATGTGGCCGTTGCCATTGAAAAATTCAGAGCCCTTGGCCGGGCACAACGCTTTATGATTATTGATTTGGATTATCATCAGGGTAACGGTAATTTGCTCTACTTTAAAGACGATGCCGATGTCTTTACCTTTTCCATTCATGCCGATACCTGGGTGGAGATCGATCGGCCGCAAAATCGCGATGTGCTGGTACCACCCCATTGTGACGACGAAACCTATTTAACCGTTTTAGCACAGGAATTACCTCCGGTATTCCATGAATTTCATCCGGAAGCGGTTTTCTATATTGCCGGTTCGGACCCCTATGAAAAAGACGCGTTGGGAGACATGAAGATTTCCAGACAAGGTATGTTGGAACGCAATTTGTTTGTCTATCGCATGGTACGTGAACAAAAAATTCCGCTTATTGTCTTGGCCGGAGGCGGCTACGGGAAAGACAGTTGGGAAGTATATTACGATTTTATTGCCTATTGTCTAAAGCACAAAAAATGAGGAAACATGGATATTAAAATCCCCAGACGCTATCAGCGTATTGCCAGATTGTTAACGACCGCCGAACTGCAAGAGCCTGATTCATCCGAGGCGTTACTCTCGGAAAAGGATTTGTTCGAATTAAATATCGGCGCTCGTTCCGACGGTCTTTTTCTCGGATTCTATTCGAAAAAAGGCCTCATAAATGCCTTAACCCGCTACAGTATCGTCAAAAGCCTGAACGAACTTGGCTTTCATGATCTTATTTTTGAAATCAATACGAATGATCCTTATATTCATCGACTCGTTATTTATGACAGTAAAAAGGCCAGTAATCGTCTGCTCATAGAGGCGGTTTTACGTCGTCGTACCGTCGAAATTCAAATGCCGTTTCGCACAAGTCTGAATGGCCACCATTACGAAACCCTGGCTATCGAATGGCTGTGCATGCAGAATCCCGAAAAATCGTTTAGCAAAAAACGTCCACAGTTGCCCGGACAACAATTTCCCGGTTTGGGAATGGCTTCCAAAGCGGTGGAAATATTGCTAATTACCGCTTGGCGTTTGCATTTGGCCGGACTTTTAAATACACCGGATCATTATCATAACGCCTATTTGTATTCAAGAATATTCTATTATTTAAATCCGGATCATCAAGCGTGGTTCGAAGCGTTAAAACGGGATTTGAAAAACTATCCGTTACACGTTGTCTCTTGGGCCATCGAATGGAATTTGGTCATTGACAAAAAACAGGGCAAACCTCTTGAGTGGATAGCCGGGCAACAAATCGTTCCACTCAACAGGAATTTGAAGAAATTATTTGCTTCCAAAGAGTACCGAAATTATGTCCGGGGAAAAAGCAAATCGTTTAAATTTAGCTTAGATTACGACAAATATAAGCAAATGGAACTAGCAGGAGGAAAACATGAAGCTCAAAGCCATTCAATTACGAAAAGGTAATATTATTATATTTAATAACGACCTTTACGTGCTTACCGATGTAACTCATATTACTCCCGGTAAAGGGCAGGCTGTAGTCCAAACCAAAATGAAACATATTCAAACCGGACAAAACGCCGAGAAAAGGTATCGTCCTGACGAAACCGTTGAAAAAGCCGAACTGGAAACGCGCAAAATGGAATACATTTACGATGACGGTGATAATTTAGTATTTATGGATCAGGAAACATTCGAACAAATTCCCATTCATAAAGATTTTTTAGGTGATGCTATTTATTATTTATTACCCAATACGGTAGTGGATGTCGATTTTCATGAGGGCAAACCGATTGGTGTGGAATTACCTCTATCGGTGGATTTAAAAGTAGTGGAAACCGAACCCAATTTGAAAACGGCTACCGTTACATCGTCGTACAAACCGGCCGTATTGGAAACCGGTTTAAAAGTGCAAATTCCGCCTTTTGTGGAAGAAGGTGAAGTTGTGCGCATCGATACACGGGACGGAAAATATCTGGAACGGGTGAAGAAATAAAAGGGAATCCAATAAAAGAATTTGTGCATTGGATTGGATGGTGAATGGTGGATTGATTGAATAGCTATCAACGGCTCTTAATTCCACCCTTCACCTTTTGCATTTAACAAAGATCGACCAGCGAATAATGCACTACAAATCGTCGTTCTTCCTTTTGATGGGCCAATTATTTAAAGTGACAGCTCGATAAAAATTAAAGGAACTACTATTTTGTGTTCCATGCCCTGCGGAACAAAAACAAATTGTTAACATTAAAAAAACAAAGCTATTTTGGAGAAAGAATGTGGGAGCAAAAGCCTTAAAATCCGAAAAAGCGCGACAATATGCCATTCTAATAGTCGAAGACGATCCTAACTTTGCTTTTTTGGAAGAAGAAATGATCGAAGAAAATTTCGATTTTCCTGTCATTGTGCGCCATGCCATGCAAGAAGTGAGTCAGGAAGACATTGAAGCGGCTAAATTGGCTATCATGGATTTTAACCTGCCCGATGCCACCGGAGAAAAGCTTATCAAACACTTCCGGCAATACAGCGATGTTCCCGTTATTGTAGTTACGGGTAATCAGCAATTGGAGACCGCAATCAAAACCTTAAGGCAAGGTGCCAATGATTTTTTTGTAAAAGCTCCCCAAACGCTTGTTATGTTGCCCGGCGCCATCGAGCGTGCTTTAATTGCATACGAAAACAAACGTTTATTAAAGGAAAAAGAAATTAAACGGGAGCGCTTAAATGCGCAAATCGAAACCTTGCGCCAGGTATTAACCACTCTCGCTCATTACATTAATAATTCTACAACGACCATATCGGGTTACGCCCAACTTTGCGCCCAGAATGATCAGGATCGGCACAATATTGAAAAACTGATTAATGTCAGTTTGAAAGAAACGGCCAGGATCACTTTTGTTTTGCAGGAATTGGAGAATTTGGTGAACAAATTAGAACTGAAAACCACCAGCTATTTGAATATTCCAGATGCCATGTTTGCTATAGAAGAACGCATTCAGGAAAAAATGAAACAATTTGCTCAAAATCCCAGGACAAATAAAGCAAACAGGGCAAATTAAATTCGCTGAAACTTGATAGCGATTCAATAAAATATTATATTAAAAATTTGAGATAATTTACATAAGGAGGTATCCGGTGAAACGCATGAGATTTTTTGCTTTTTTAATGGCGATGCTGCTGATCGGCAGCGGTGTGGTTTTTGCCCAGAAAAAGGCCCGAAAACCCGAAGCCGGTCAAGCGTACAATGACGGTTTAAATTTGGCGAAAAAGCAAAAATACGAACAAGCCATTACAAAATTTCAAACGGCGGTTACCAAGGATGATAGTTTCCCCGAAGCATATTACATGATGGGGTATTGCTACAAAAAATTACGTGATTACGAAAAAGCCAAAGAAGCGTTTCGCAATGCCATAAAATTAAACAAAAAATTCGAAGTAGCCTATATTGCTCTCGGCAATCTTTTAGCAGCCGAAGGTAAAAATCAAGAGGCGATTGCCGCTTTTCAGGCCGTGTTGTCTTTTAACGATAAATCGGCTAAAGCCAATTACGGTTTGGGTAAAATTTATTATGAACAAAAAAATTACAAAAAAGCGGTTGAATACCTGCAAAAAGCAACCAAGGCAAATCCCAAATATTCCAAGGCTTACAATATTCTTGGTTTAACATTGGAAAAATTAAAACGCTACAAAGAAGCCATTGCCGCCTTTAAAAAGGCCATTGCCAATGAGCGTAGAAGAAGTCTAAAAGGGGATTATTACTATCGCCTGGGCAAGGTGTATGTTGAGGCCAAAAAATATAATGCCGCCATTCAGGCCCTAAATAAAGCGGTAACCATGTCGCGTAGCGCCATGATCGTGGCTGGTGCCAATTTTTATCTGGGTGAAGCGTACAAACACAAAGGACAAAAACAAAAAGCCTTGCAATACTATGAAAAGGCCGCAAAGCATCGGGTTTGGAAACAACCGGCCGAATATGAAATCGACATGATTAAACATCCCGATAAATACGCTTATTAATCGTAAATAAATTGTTACAGCGTTCCGTCCCTTCTTTTGTGGGGACGGAATTTAAATAACAAACGCTAAAAATGAATAACCATAGTGGTACCATTAACTGAAAGGAGCTTTAGTTAGCTTATGATTACGGTAAAAGTTAGAGACAACGAACCCTTCGAAAAAGCATTCAAACGTTTTACAAAAGCCTGCGAAAAATCGGGTTTGATGGCCGATATTAAACGGCATCAGCATTATGAAAAGCCCAGTGAACAGAAAAAACGCCGCTTAAATCAGGCTCGCCGTAAAATGCGTAAATTAATGGCCGAAATGAATCGATAGATAGGCATAAACAATGAATCTGGAAAGCAAAATTCAGCAAGACATGAAAGCCGCCCTGAAGGCAGGAGATCGCACAACGTTGGAAACGTTACGCGGTTTATTGGCTCAAATTAAGGACGAACGCATTAAAAAACGTCCGGCGGAATTGAGCGAAGACGATATTTTGACCGTGATACAACGAGCCGTAAAACGTCGTAAAGAATCCATTGAATTGTACCGGCAGGGAAATCGCCAGGACTTGGTGGAAAAAGAACAGCAAGAATTGGAAATTCTGCAGAAATATTTGCCGGAACAGCTTTCCAGAGACGAAATAATGCATATTGTTAATCAGGTTATCGAACAGGTGGGAGCGACCTCTATTAAAGATATGGGTAAGGTAATGGGCTCGGTAATGAAACAGGTTAAGGGTCGCGCCGACGGCAAAGAGATACAACAAATCGTTCGGGAACGCCTGAGCTAAAATGAGTTAAATGAATAGCTTCGATATTTTTTTACTCATATTCATGGCTTATTTTACCATTCGCGGAATTTTCCGCGGATTGATAAAAGAGCTGATCATCATCCTGGCACTTGTTTTGGGATATCTATTGGGCTTCGCTTTTTTTGAGCAAGGTGGCGTCTGGCTCATGAAATCCATCCACGGATTACCCCAAACAGGTGCCAGAATTCTTTCCTTTACCATTATCTTCATTGGTGTTAATATTGTGTTACGCCTGCTTGGTTCCTTTCTGGAAAAAATCATTAAATTTGCCTTTCTGCAAACTATCAACCGTTTGGGCGGAGGTCTGTTTGGTTTGCTGAAAAGTTTGATCTTTTTAAGCATTCTGCTGTTCATCGTACGTCTTTTGCCTTTTGCGCCCAGGTTACTGCAAAAAGCCGGAGCCGGACAAAGTGTAATTTGGCCTTATGTCATTTATTTTTCTACTTATGTGGTGCAAATTATGATGGGCCTATTTCCGGCCGATTCTTTGCAGAATACTATTAAGCATTTGATGAATCCTAATTCACTTCAAAAAATTCCCATCCCCAAACCCCATTGATCGGAAAATATGTTCGGATTTGAAAAAGCCCGCGAAGCATTGGAATTTGATAAAATTCTGTCAATCATTGCCGACAAATGTGTGACGGATAACGGTCAGGCACGCCTGAAAAACGTTGCCCCGGTTGATGATCCTGTGTTTTTACAACGTTTGCTTGACGAAGTGCAGGATATGCGCGATGTTTACCTGTCGGATGGCGGATTTCCCATTTGGGAATTCAAGGATATCCGTGTGTTCTTAAATAAAATAGAACCCTCCGAAAGCTATCTTGAAATTAAGGAATTCATCGAACTGCAAAATTTTCTGGATCTGGTGCGGGAAGCCCGGCAATTCAGTCGCAAAGCGGAACAAAAATATCCTGCGCTTCAATCCGTATTGCAACGTCTTTTAAGTGTCGATCGTTTAAGCCAGCAAATTCAATTCACCATCGATCCTTCCGGACGGATTTACGATAATGCCAGCCTGGAATTGAAGTCGATTCGTAAAGAAATTGCCCGGCTGGATAGCGAATTGCATGTCCGTTTGGAACGCCTGGTCAAGAAATACAAAGAACATTTGCGAGATGAATACATCACTTTACGAGACGGCCGTTTTGTAATTCCCGTGCGGGAGTTTGCCGTTAATAAAGTGCCCGGCATCGTACACGGGCAATCGGCTTCCGGAGCCACCTATTTTGTGGAACCCATGTCCATTGTGGATTTAAACAATCAATTGCAAAAGCTACATGCCGCCGAAAAAAAAGAAGAAATCCGTTTGTTAAAACAATTAAGCCGTCTGGTGCGCGAATTCAATGATACCCTGTTAACGGATTTTGATGTGTTAGTCGAACTGGATGTTTTGCAGGCCAAAGCCCGCTACGCCAATGAATTCAAATGCAATATGCCTCTTATTAACTCGCGCTTCGAACTGGAATTAAATCAGGCGTATCATCCTATTTTATTAAAACGACATCCCAAAGAAGTGGTCCCCTTAAATGTACACATCGGTAAAGCTTTTAATACTCTGGTTATTTCCGGACCCAATGCCGGTGGTAAAACGGTAACCTTAAAAACCGTAGGGCTCTTGCAACTGTTGTTTCAATGTGGATTTCATGTACCGGCAGCCGAAGGGAGCAAATTGCCAATCTGCAAGCAGATATTCGGCGCTATCGGTGACGAACAGTCCATTGAAAACGATTTGAGCACGTTTTCTTCGCACGTTAATGCTCTTAAATTTATTACGGATCATTTGGACGAAGGTAGTCTGGTTTTGATTGATGAGATCGGCAGCGGTACCGAACCTATGGGTGGGGCGGCTCTGGCTATTGCCGTTTTAGAGCGGTTGAATCGTCAGGGTATTTTAACTCTGGTAACCACCCATCAAAATCAAATCAAAGCGTTTGCTGCGCAAACCGAAGGCATTGAGAATGCGGCCATGCAATTTGATACAAAGGAATTGAAGCCCTTATTTACGCTGGAAATAGGCATTCCCGGCAGTAGCTACACCTTTGAAATTTGTCGTCGTTTGGGCCTGGACGAATCCATTATTAATCGCGCTTCGGAGCTGGCCGGTAAAGAAACGTTTGCTCTGGATCGGTTATTGAACGATGTGGCCCAAAAAAGTCAGCAGTATCGGCAATTGACCCAAGAGCTCAGCCTTAAAAAATCAGAATTGGAAAGCTTAACCGAATTGTACCGTGTGCGCAACGAAACGCTGAAAAAAAATCAAAAGAAATACGAAAAAGAAGCCAAGCAAAAAGCGGCCGAATTGCTACAAAATATCAATAAGGAAATCGAACGTACGATCAAGACCATCAAAGAATCGCAGGCCGAACCCTCGGTGGTTAAAAAGGCTCGGCAAAATCTGCAGAATTTACGCGCACAAGTGGAACAGGATGTACAGGAGCAGCCTATCCGATCTCAATTAACAATGGACGATCTTAAAGTGGGGCAGAAAGTGCGTTCCCTGCAATACAATTTTGCGGGCCGCATTTCTAAAATTTTCGACTCCAAAAAGGCGGTTGAAATTGACCGCGACGGTGTAAAAATTACCGTGGGCATCGATGCCATTGAATTGCTGAATGAAAGCGGCCAAACTGTACGCAGTCAGCCTAAACCGGAACCCGCCGTTTCGCCGACCATGAATATTCCCAATGAAATCGATCTTCGGGGGTTAACCGTGGACGAAGCACTATCCGAACTGGAAGCCTTTTTAGACAAAGCGCGCTTGAGTTCCTGGCAGGAAATTCGTATTGTGCACGGAAAAGGAACCGGCGCCTTGCGCCAGGCTGTACATCGTTACTTGTCCAAAAATAAGGAAATAAAAGATTATCGTCTGGGACGCTGGGGCGAAGGCGATACGGGCGTTACGATTGTTACCTTAAAATAAGAAATCTGTTTCTCTTGCCGGTGATGTGGTTGGATGGGAAATGGGAGAAATGGAATCAGGAATCGGGAACTTGTCCCGCAATAGCAGGACCAGCGACATTTCAGCTTATTGACAGACTATCCGGCATCTGCGGCTATTTTGGTAGTCCTCTCCGGAAAAACCCACCCCCGCCCCTCCCTGCAAAATTTGCAGGGAGGGGGGCCACGATAGCATTGAACAGTCGAAATTTGCGAGAGCCACCGGCATTTCTATCCCGCGCTACGCAGTGCGTAAGCGGGATGCTCGAGACGCCGATGGTCGAGGGCGGGATGGG
>CAZHIZ010000069.1:0-16600 GCA_964532875.1 uncultured Caldithrix sp.
GACAAAGCCGGAAACAAAAAGTTTACATTAAAAAATTGTGTTCATAACAAGCTAACAATATTAAACTTACCATGAGCACTAAAAAATATCTTGCCCAAAAATGGCGGAAAATTACTTATCAGGAACTAACTGTTTCCTACCTGTTCTCGCTACTTCAAAAGCATCATTTTTCTGGTCAAAACCTTATTACCGGTCTGCAAGCGGTACAAATATAATCCGCTGTTTACCAATTGTCCGCTTTCGTTTCTTCCGTCCCAACGAACCTGATAATAACCGGCGGATTGGCGAGCGTTAACCAACGTGCGGACGCGTTGCCCCAGCGCATTGTAAATTTCCAGCCGCACCAGGCCGGGTTCGGCCAGAGAATAACCGATAGTCGTGTTCGGATTAAAGGGATTCGGGTAATTTTGTTGCAAATTAAAGTGCAAGGGCACTGTGTTGTCCAATGCAATATTGGTAATCTTGCCTTCGAAAAAATCAAATATTTTACTCATAAGGGCCTGACGTTTGTCGGAATAATAAACGGTTTCGAACGGAACGCCCAAATTAACCAATTTGCCCTGTGCGCTACCGCCAGGGAAGGTGCCCTCGAACAAGATACCGGCAATAGTGCTGCTTTTGGCGCCCTTGTATTTGAGAATGGCCTTGGCTCCGTTGAGCGGTTTAATAGCATCGGGCCAGTCCACATCAAAGGTGCCGTGCGTTCCGTTGTCGAAGTTAAAATCGGGCAGCCCGTCAAACAAACCGCCGGCAATAGCCTGACAGGTGTAAAAGGTGGCCTTTTTCCCGTCCGGGGCATCGGCTACGTATTGCGCTTTTAAATAGTTGTGGTAAAAATTTTGATCCGTAGAACTCCCCTTGTGATCCAAATCCCAGGCAATCTCCGATCCACTGACAAACAGATAGCCCCCTTGTTTGAGAAAATTTTTGACCAGACTTTGTTCTTTGTAACTGAAAGTCTCGTCGGCTGTACTCTCATCGCCTAAAATCCAAATGACGATTTTGTAGTCGTTTAAGGAAATTTTTTCATCACTCACCGATTCGTTTAAAACATAGGAAAAAGGGTAACCGCGGTCATTTACCGGATCGGCATATTTTTTAACGTAATCGTAGCGATTGTTGGTGCCCCGATCGAATCCGTTAACAATCAGAACTTGATGAGGGCGAGCAGAAGGCACACCGGCGTACCAATGCTTGCAAAGCGGAGACGAACCGGCGGCATTAGCCGCTTTAATTTTAAAATAATAAACCTGACCGTCGTTGAGATGCGGCACTAAAATTGAGCTGCTGTTTGAGACAACCGAATCGACAACATGCACGCCGTCATGACTAATGTAAGCGATGTAGAGATCGGCTTTTTCCACGGAATCGCATTTAATCAACAACGTGCTGTCGGCGGAACCCAGTACCATAATATGTTGTGGGGCTTGATCGGGCGGGTTGATGTAATGAGGGATGGAATCACCCAATACGGTGTTGGAAATGTCCGATTCGTTCCAGTAACGGTCGAGCATAGTAGCGAAATAGGTGTAGCGCCCGCGATGATAATCATCATTCCAATAGGAATCGTGATACGAAAAAGAATCGCTTCCGAAGTGTAAATCGATGATTTTGTCCTTGCTAACATCCAGTGAAGAATCCAGAGAACGATAAATGGCGAACCAATAGTTTTTGGAGATCGTATCCGGCGGGACCACGTGCACCATGTAATTCATGGAATCGATTTTGCTTAAGGAAATAGTAGGCGCAGCCGGCTTGGAATCCACAATTAAGCCCGTAGCCCGAATTTTGGTTTTGTTTTTAAAGAATGAACGGGCGGCCTGACTCCAATAATTGTGTTTGGCCCAACTGGCATAGCTAAAGAATTGGAAACCGTCGGTCCACCAGACATCCCGGCTACGCTGAACAATCTCCGCATGGCGATCCCAAACGTTATTTTCATCCAAAACGTAGGATCCCGGGCCGACCGTGTACAACCTTCGGGCGCGAATACCGTCCTTAATCCACTGATACCAGCAATAGGGGCAGTCACCGGTCAACATATCGTAAAAACCGTTTCCGCTTAACCAATGGTAGTGCATGGGCGTAAGCTGATCAATGTAACCTTTATTGAACCAAAGCGCGGCATCCTGAAAAACGACGTAATAGCCGTTCCATCCGCTCCAGTTGTATTTACCCAGAGCGGCGGGGGAGAGGCGAACCCACGGTTTAACCGCTTGAATGGAATCGTGCAGTTGACGTACCAGTTCGGTTACGCCCCAACGGCGCCAATCGCCCCAACTGTCAAATCCGGCGGGCACCCCCGCTTTTGCCGGATGTTGCACGTCGTAGATGTAGCGTTTACTGCCGTTTGTTTTTTGCAGTTGTTCGATACGGCTTTGCGGGATCATGCCGTCCATCTCATTAACCTGTTTTAGGAGAGACGGGGCGTTTTTCATATCGTCCTCAGTGTATTCGTTCCAACGGACAAAATCCAAATGCAATCCGTCGATATCGTATTTGCGCACGATTTCCATAGCCACCTGAATGGTGTAAGCACGAACCGCGTCCAAACCGGGCGAAACACAGCGATGAGCGGTCATGAATTGACCGTCTTCATTGGTGCAAATCCATTCGGGATGTTCGGCTGCCGGCGTACCCGGGTAGGTGGAAGCAACGTGGTACGTGTTGAACCAGGCGTGAAATTCCAGGCCGCGTTTATGCGCTTCTTTTAAGGCATAAGCTAAGGGATCGAATCCGGGATTGCTATGGTAGTTGGCATAGTAGCCCCAGGGTTCGTACGAAGAAGGATAATAGGCCGTACCGCTTTGGCGCACCTGCCATAATACGGCGTTGAAATGAGCCTTTTTCAGGTTGTCCAATATCTTGCGAATTTGAGCCTTATTTTGGCTGGCCGACCAATTGGGGTTGATGTACTCCCAGGTAACCACCCATACGGCGCGAAATTCCTGATTATTTTTAGCCGTAAGATTACTAATTGAAAAATAAATGGCAAGAATAAAAAGAATAAAACGTTTCATCTAAAAAGACCTCCGTGTCGGGGACAAATTTTGTTCGTTTAATGAACAAACAAAAATAGCAAATTCTGCCGCCAATTGAAAGTGCAATTTAACTTTGTCTGGCAGAGAATTCCTGGTGTGCAGGCTAAAGTCCGCAGCAAAAAATGAAAAGGCCATCCTTATAATTTTAGTTTTAAAGTTCAAAAAATCACCGATAAATGAACAGTTGATTTCTAAAGTACTTACCATTAAACTCTTTATGTCGTAAATATTAATGGGAAAAAAAGGATGGAGATAAGCACATTGGGATAAAAAATACGTTATTTGAGAATAAAGAACAGTGTGGTTCAAGTGCTATCACCCATAGCATTCAAACCAAAATTTGGCTTTTAACCACGATCGTCGTCGCTGTGGTGGTGGGATTGGTTAGTTACTTTACGGTGAAAGTTCTGGAAAAAGAAATGCTTCGATCGATTAAGGAACGGAGTCTTGCCGCGGAAAAATCGATTTTGGGGACACTTAATTCTGTTATGACCGGGCATGATGAAAATATCATGGAAGAAATGAGAGAAGTATTAAAAACTCTACCCCATAAAAATGTTACCGTAAGTATAGCCGATACGACGGGTAAAATATTTTTCTCTTCCGATTCCACGCGTATTGGAAAATATATTTTTTACCGGGCCAATACGCCTCTTCATTTAAAAGATAACTATCCTATTCGCTATTTAAACCGATTTAAAAAAATGATTGTATTGCGTCCGATCGTAAAGGAATTGCGCTGTCAGCGTTGCCATACCTCTTCCGAACGATACCGGGGGTTGCTCGAAATATCCGTCTCTACCGAACATTTGTCGGCACAGTTATTGAAGATCCGCAATTTAATCGTTTTTGATAGCGTTGTAGTTCTATTTATTATTAGCATCATGTTGGGCCTTCTGTTTCATATTCTGGTGAGCAAACCATTGCATACTTTGGCACAATCCATGAAAAGGGTTGAAAAAGGTGATCTTTCCACACGAGCGCTTACCAAACGCAATGATGAAATTGGCCTGCTCAGTAACTGTTTTAATGCCATGGTGGCTCGACTGCAGAATATGCTCAAGGAAATCGAGTTAAAATATCAAAAAGAACTCCAGCATGCCGATCGTCTTTCTACTTTGGGCGAACTGGCAGCGGGTATTGCTCATGAAATTCGTAATCCGTTGGCTGCGATCTCGGGAGCGATTCATGTACAAACCATGGAAATGGCAGGGGATGATCCGAATCGAAAAGTCATGGAAGAAATTCAAGATGAAATCAAGCGTTTGGATAATTCTTTAAAGAGCTTTTTAGCTTATTCCAGACCGGCCAAGCCGCAATTGATGTGGGTCGATTTACATGATTTGCTTGAAAAAGCTTTTACGTTATGTCAGCGTAGCGGTCAATTTGCCGGGATACGGCTGCAAAAAGAGTTCAATAACAAAATACCTCCTTTACAACTGGATCCCTTTTTAATGCAACAGGTATTTGTTAATATTATTATTAACGCTTTGCAAGCCATGAACCATCAAGGTGTTTTAACCGTAAAAACAGAAGTTGAAAGTGCTGTTGCGGTTCGTATTATTTTCGAAGATACCGGACCGGGTATTGCTCCTGATGTTTTAAAGCGCATTTTTCAACCGTTCTTTTCGACCAAATCTCAGGGTACCGGGTTGGGGCTGGCCATTGCCAATCGTATAATAGAACAGCACCACGGTAAAATATTTGTAGAAAGTACATTGGGCAAAGGGACCAAGTTTACCATAGAATTGGCTGTAAAATTTTTCAAAGGGTCTACAAACGATGCAGAAAGCGAAAATTTTAATCATTGATGATGACAAATTGATATGTTGGTCTTTGGCCAAGGTATTGGAAAAGCAGGGGTACCAAACCGCGATGTTACATCGTGGCAAAGAAGTATTTGATTCCGTTTGTTCCTCGGCACCTGATTTGATTTTATTGGATTTGATGCTGCCCGACATTTCCGGATTGGAAATTTTGAAGAAGTTAAAGGAGAAGAATTGCCAGGTGCCCATTTTGGTAATAACCGCCATGACAACCGTGGATACGGCCGTGGAAGCCATGAAATTAGGGGCACAAGATTATATTAGCAAACCATTCAACATGGATGAAGTGGTTTTGGCGGTGCGCAAGGTCTTGGAGGTTGATTATTTAAAACGCGAGATGAATTATCGGCGCAGTAAAGAAAGCGACCGTCATCATTTTGAAAACATCATTGCAGCGGATCCGGCCATGAAGAAAGTGATCAAATTGGCCAAACAAATTGCCGCTAGCGAAGCACAAACCATTCTGATCCAAGGAGAAAGCGGTACCGGAAAGGATTTATTGGCGCGAACTATTCACTATCAAAGCCGTCGGGCCTCCCATCCCATTGTGGAGATTAATTGCACGGCGGTCCCCGAAACCCTGCTTGAGAGTGAGTTATTCGGTCACGAACGCGGAGCATTTACCGATGCCAAGCAAATGAAACGCGGATTATTTGAAGTGGCTCAAGGCGGAACGGTTCTTTTGCAAGAAGTGGGAGATATGCCTCATGCTATGCAGCCCAAACTACTTAAAGTTCTCGAAGACCGACGAATTCGACGCATAGGAGGCGTTAAAGATATCGATTTTGATGTTTGTGTTATTGCGACAACCAATCGAGACTTACAAAAAGAAGTGGAACAAAAGCGATTTCGTTTGGATTTATTCTACCGATTTAATACGATTACCGTAACCATTCCTCCTTTGCGGGAACGAAAGGAGGATATTTTGTTATTGGCCGAATATTATATTTCCGTTTATAATCGACAATTCCGAAGAAATGTGCGTTCCATTTCAGATGAAGCAAAGGAATTACTTTTATCCTATTCCTGGCCTGGTAACGTACGGCAATTGAAGAATGTCATTGAACGCATTATGATTTTGGAGAATATTGAACGTTTGGAACCGCCACATTTGCCCGAAGAGATCCAGTATCCGGAAAAATTTTCATCGGAAAGTGGGAATGTGGTGCATTTGCCTGAAAAAGGAATACCGTTAGACGAAGTAGAAAAACAACTTGTTTATCAGGCATTGAAAATGGCCGGTGGCAATCAAGTGCAGGCCGCCAAACTCTTACATATTACCCGCGATGCTTTCCGTCGGAAAATGCTAAAATACGGATTCCTCTAAAATTGGTACGTTTCTTGCCTAACTACTAATAAATTTGTTGTTGGAGCAAAAAATGAATGTTCTCGTCGTTGATGATGAACGGCTGCTCAGGTGGTCGTTGGAACGTCTATTTACCAAACATCAAGTAGGTGTGATTACCGTTGGAAGCGGTGAAGAAGCCTTGCAATATTTAGCAAAGAACCATTTCGATTGGCTGGTTACCGATTTACGCTTACCGGGGATTTCCGGATTTGACGTACTGCGTTTTGCCAAAGACATTCAACCGCAAATTCAATGCATTGTTATCTCCGCTTTCGGATCTCAGCAAACCCGTGCCGAGCTGAAACGGATCGGCATCCATTTATATTTAGACAAACCCTTTGATTTGGATTTTCTCTTACAAACCATTTTACATGCCAAAGCTCCTGCTTTTGATGAAGAGCAAAAAACACCCAAAAAGAAAACCTCCAAACTGCTATCATTATTATAAGGGTGTTAAAAAGGTGTGCGAATATGCACAATTACCTGTGCGAATATGCACAGACCCTTCTTTCAAAACGCTTCGACTCTGGGCTAAATTTGCCCGATTTTAATTTAAATAAAAAAAATATTTTTTTTATGCATATTTTACAAGCGGCATTTATTCGTTTAACCCCCTGTTCGGCGCGTTTTGGGGATTTTAATCTCGAAAAAAAATAAACAAGCCCATAATTGTCTTATTAGCACACATTCTACACATCTATGGCATTCCTTTTGCTAATGTAGTTAGTGAAAATGATTACTTGATAATATTCGGGGAAGAACGAATGCATACGTATTCTAAATTTTTACTAAAGATTATGATTGTATTTTTGGCCGGGCTTCTGTTAGCCTCCTGTGCGGGAACTAAAAAAGGTACGTTACCCAGGCCGGAAGATTTTGTTTGGCCTCTTCCACCGGCCGAGCCTAAAATTCAGTTCGTACGTAGCATTCATTCGGAAATGGTATTTGGCCCCAGAAAGCGTTCCCTGGCCCAACGGATTTTCGAAGCGTTTTTTGGACGTCCGCGTTTACGTGCTCTAAAAAAGCCGTTGAATGTGCATGTGGATTCCTTCGGACGCATTTATGTGGCCGATTCTCACTGGCGCAAAATTCTCATTTTCGATTTTACCATGAAGAAATTGTACATATTGGGGCAAAGCGGCCGTGGGATGTTGCTGAATCCTTTGGGGGTTACTACGGACGAAGAAGGCAATATTTATGTAACCGATGCAGGCGGCCAACGGGTGGTTGTATATGATGCGTTGCGTCATTTTAAAGGGGCCTTCGGAGGTAAAAATGTTTTTGTAAGACCTTCCGGTATCGTTATCAATCCCGAATTGAATTTAATTTATGTCGTGGATACCTGGGCGCATCAAGTTAAGGTATTTGATCGACGTAATTACAAGTTTTTATTTACAATCGGACGGCATGTAAAGGAAGGGAAAAAGATCGCCGAAGGAAGTTTGGATCAAACGTGGAATCGTAGTTCCGACCCCGGTGAATTCAATTTTCCTACCAACATTGCTATTGATGATCAGGGAAATATCTACATCGTGGATACAATGAATTTCCGGGTACAAATTTTAGATCCACGCGGGAATTTCATCCGGTCATTCGGTAAGATCGGTAATGTACCCGGCACATTTTCACGTCCCAAGGGAATTGGTTTAGATAGTGACGGCCATATCTATGTGAGCGACGCGGCTTTTAATAATATCCAAATTTTCGATAAACAGGGGGAACTCTTGTTGTATTTTGGACATTTTGGCTCCGGTCTTGCTGATTTGCGTTTGCCTGCCGGTATGTACATCGACCGGCAGAACCGCATTTATGTAGCGGATCAGCTTAATCATAGAATTCAGGTGTACCAATACCTCGGTGGCAAAACACAAGCAACCGAGACAACCAACTAAACCCAAAGAAAGGGGGTATGCATGAGAAAAGGACTTTTAAACCTGGCCTCGTTCGCCCTAATTTTGTGTATTGTGCTACCTACCAGCCTTCTGGCGCAAATGGGTGGCGGAGGGGGCGGAAGCTCGAATATTGAGGGAAACAAAGTAGAAAACACTCCGCACAATTTGCGTAAAGCAACGACGAACGGTATGGGCCTGCAGGACTGGGGAGAAATTTGCGTGTATTGCCATACGCCGCATAATAATAACACGGATATCGAAGCTCCGCTTTGGAACCGTGAAACCCCGACCGGTCCGTATGTTATGTACAGCAGCAACACTATTGATATGACCATTGCCAATGCGCCGCAAGGTGTTTCGTTGGCGTGTCTTTCCTGCCATGACAACACCATTGCTTTGGATCAAATTATTAACGTTCCCACGGCAAAATTCGGTTCGGCGGCTTCGGGCGTGACCATCAACTACTGCGCCACGACCTGTCACGTTGGACAAAGCCCATCCGGCGGCGTTAATTTCGAAGGCACAAATATCGGTACGGATTTATCCAATGATCATCCCATCTCCATCACTTACGATCCGGCATTAGATCCGAATTTTCATCCGGCTACCGACGGAAAAGTCGGCGGGATTTTACCCTTGTACGGTCCTAATAAAGATCAAGTGGAATGTGCTTCTTGCCACAATCCGCATGATAATTCCAGACGTCCGTTCTTGCGCATGGATAATACCAATAGTGCCTTGTGCTTAACCTGCCACGACATTTAAACAAAAGCCTTTAACTATGCCTAATTTTGTGGCATGACCGGAGCTATTTTTCAGGGGGGTGAATTTTTTCATCGCCCCTTTTTGACTTACAATTAACAAAGGTGCCATCTATGAAACGCAAAATAATGCGATCGAAAAGAATTATTTATGCTGTGCTTATCGGCTTATGTACTTTGTCTTTTGCCAGGGCCGATAAGGGGAAAACCGTTGCCACGGTGAACGGTGTAAAAATCACCGAAAAGCAGTTGATGTCTAAAGTTAATGAGAAGCTACCCTTAATTACGGTGCATCAGCGCATCTCGGAGAAACGCTTTAATGAAATTCAAAATCAGATACTAAATCAGCTAATCGACGAAGAATTATTGGTACAGGAGGCAAAAAGGCGTGGAATTAGGGTTTCCCACGAAGAACTGATGCAACAAGTACAAATGATGAAAAGTCCGTACAAAACGCAAAAAATTTTTGAAAAAGAATTGGCCAAAACCGGCCAAACTTATGATCAATGGCTGGCAAAGATCAAAAGAAGATTATTAATTCGTAAATTATGGAAGACGGCTGTGAACGATAAGATTCAGATAAGCGAGCAAGATGTGCATCAATATTATTTACAGCATAAAAACAAATTCTTTATTCCCGATCAACTTCATTTGGCTCATATTCTGATTTCCGTTAATCCCGGTGCGATGGAAAAAGGTTGGGAAGAAGGGCTGAAAAAGGCCGAAAATATCTATCGTCAATTAAGTTTAGGCGCAGATTTCTCCCTGATGGCCCGTAAATTTTCCAGCGATTCCGCTACGCGTTCCGGCGGAGGCGATTTAGGCTGGCGCCATGTGGGGCAATTGTTGCCTGAATTAGATAAAGTAGCCCAAACTTTGCAGGTGGGACAAATCAGTAAACCCATTCGCACCATTTACGGTTTTCATATTTTAAAACTCTTGGATAAGAAAAATGGGAGACAGTTATCCTTTGACGAGATTGATCGTAAAAAATTAAAAGCACAATTGGAGAAAAAGAAACGACAAATGCTGGGTTCGCAGCTTATCGATAGCTTACGCCAAAAAGCAAAAATAAAGATTTTTACGATAGCGGGAAATTAATTAGGTACGATGATGGAAAATAGGCAGGCCGGGCCTTTGGTGCGCGGAATTTTATTAATGGGAGCATTAATTATGTTTTCGGCTTGTAATCCCAATACGCGATATAAGGTGCTCAGTTTGTTTTTTGACGGAGTACCCAAACCCGGATCCGGTTCTGTCGTTCCCGATTCTCTTATTGCCGCGCATCAATACCGGAATAAAAATTCTAAGGGCAAAAAAGAAAGTCGGCCCGTTTGGTACCATCATCCGGCAACCGAAGACAATGCGTGTGCCACCTGCCATGATATCACGCAAGCCTATCGCTTGTTGGATACCCCGGATTCTTTATGCTTGCAGTGCCATGATGATTTGCGCGATAATCCCCTGGTGCATGCCCCGTTGGAAGACGGGGATTGCTTACAGTGCCATAATCCGCATCAAAGTAAAATAGCGCATTTGTTAACGCAAAAGGAACCGGATCTTTGTTATAATTGCCATGACGATCTTTCGGATAATACCGATGTGCATCCGCCGGTTGTTAACGGGCAGTGCACGGCCTGCCATAATCCGCATAGTGCTGCCAATGAAGCACTTCTGGTCCAAAAGGAACCGCAACTTTGTTATTCGTGCCATAAGCAGATTAATCAGGGCAAAATCGTACATGATCCTGTAGCCGAGGGTTCATGCAGCGATTGCCATCAACCGCATAACAGTGAAAATGAAGCGCTGTTAACCGTGCAAGAATCGAAATTATGCATACAATGTCACGACGATTTGGGTGATGGGAAATATAGACACGCACCGTTAGAAGACGGGGATTGTGTGGCCTGCCACACGCCACACAGCGGAGATATCGACCACTTGTTGGTGCAAAAGCAACCCGAACTCTGTTACAACTGCCATGACGATTTATCGCAAAACGCGGACGTACATCCCCCGGTTAAAAAGGGGCAATGCACGGCCTGTCATAATCCGCATAGTGCCGGTAGTGAAACGTTATTAACGGCAACAGAACCGAATTTGTGTTTGACATGCCATCCGAATATTAAAAAAGGTACCACCGTCCACGAACCGGTTGCGGATGGCGTGTGTAGCGACTGCCATCAGCCCCATAACAGTAAAAACGATTATTTGTTAACGATTAAAGAGAGCGCCTTGTGCTTTCAATGCCATGACGATGTTGCAGACGGTAAAAGCGTCCATCAGCCTGTCCGAGACAGTACCTGTTACGATTGCCATTTGCCCCATGCCGGTAATGATGCGGCTTTATTGGCCAATTCGATGCCCAATTTGTGCTACGAATGTCATGATGAAATCAATGAATTACCGGAGAAACATGCGCCGGTTGCCGAGGGGGCTTGTTTGGATTGTCATCAAGCGCACAGCAGTGAAAACGATTCGTTGCTAAGCGAGGCACCCGAAGAGTTATGCGTTAGCTGTCATGATGATATTCGGGAGACAAAATTTGTGCATGCCCCGGTTGAGGAGGGAGATTGCCTCTCCTGCCATCAACCACATGGCGGGAAGGAAGCTCCGTTTTTGGTTAAGCAGGGGCAGGATTTGTGTTGGCAATGCCATGATCCGGAGATTAAGAAGGAAGAGCAGCATCAGGATATTGGTGATCAACCTTGTCAGGAATGTCACAATCCCCACGGAGGCGATGATGAATTTTTCTTTTAATGCTGAACAACAACCCCAAAATCGGATGCGGTTTTAGGAGTGTTTATGCAAAAGTCGCTGCAATATATTATACCATGGATTGCCGCTATTGTTTTCTTATCGAATTCCATTGGAATGCAACGGCTCCAAGCCCAACAGGTATCGCTTATCCGATTTTATCGCATTGGCGGGTCGTTCCAATTTAAATTTTTACATGACACACGCATTCAACCCTTAAAATCGACTCACCCTTTTTACAAAGAAACACTTACCTTGCGCAATAAAGGGTATTTTGTAAGTCCTAAAATTTTGGAATTGGAATGGGGCGCTGTTTTAGGTTTAACACAGGATCGCTATTACAGTTCTTATTTCAAGCGAAAAGCCAACGGCAAATTTATCAACGGTTTTTTCAACGGCACCTTTTTTAAGAAGAGCAGTTATCCCATAACCCTTATTTGGAACAAGGCCAACCAAAATATGATTTTTAATTACGGCGGTTACAATAATTATCAATTGCAAAAATTTCAGATAAACTTTACGTTCAATCGATTTTGGATTCCCAGCAATTTTTGGGTGGAAACACGAAGTTTTGATGAAAATTGGTACCAGTTCGATCGGGTGGTACGGCGCAGTCAAACTCAACAATTAATTCATTATTCCGGTTCGCGTCAAAACGATAAAAGAGAAATAAATATCCTTTATAAATTGAGAAATATCAAAGACCACATAAATAGTGAACGAAATTATATGTTCCAAAATGCGCGTTTTAGTTTTAAGCAGAAACTCAATGCCGAAAAGAGCAATATTTGGAGCAGTGCACTTGCTTTTTTTGATCGGCAGAGTCGGTTGCGCCGTTATTCAACCATAAATGCCAATACGGATTTGCAGTTAAAACATCGTTATGGATTCTCTTCCGATTATCATTATTCCTATATCAACATGTTTTCCAGTGATTACACGGCGAATATCCACAATGGGCTTGTGGCTTTGCACCACCAGCTTTTCCAAAGCCTTGCTTCTTATATTAGCCTTAACGGAAATTACCAAAAGTTAACTGCAGGTAAAGAAAAATCGTATGCAATAAACCGGGGTATCACGTATAATAAAAATTTGCCGTTTAAATCGAAACTGCAAATTAGTTACAAAGTGGCTAATGGGAAAAACGATCGGCGTATGGAAAGCATATTAATGAAAAAGGTGGGCGAGAGCCATCTTATTCTAAATGAAACGCCGGTATTTTTGGATGAGATGAATATTATCGCTTCTTCCATTGTGGTCTATAATTCGGAGGGAGATATTTTTTATGAAGAAGGGGAAGACAAGGACTATATTGTGGAACAAGTGGGTGATTTAACGCAAATTATCCGTACTCCTTTTAGTCGGATTGAACCGGAACAAGTTATTTTGGTGGATTATGAATTCAAGACCGCTCCGACCATGGCTTTTACCACGCATACCCGTTCAGTAAATGCCAGTTTTAATATTAAGAAAATTTTACTTTATTATCGCGAGAACCAGCATCGGCAAACGTTGATTAGCGGTCAACCCATTTCAAGCGATTTTTTACAGAACCTGCATTTTCGAACGTTTGGTATAAAACTCCGTTTGCGAAGTGATACCAAAGGCATCTCTTTAATTGTGGAGAACAAAGAATACAATTCAACTAAAGTATTTTATAAACAGTTGAGTTCCGTAGGCGGGTTTTTTATTCGCCCAAGCCTGAATACGCTTTTCTTGATTCGGGGTAATTGGTACAGGATCGAATATCCGCGTTCCCGGCAACAAATGGATCTCTACAGCATTCACGGCGAATATAATTGGTATCCGACCACCTTGTTTTCGGTGCAGTTGTTTGGGAATTATCGCTTCCAGAAAAATCCCCTGGCCGAAACCCAATTAACCAAGGAATACGGCGGTTTTGCCCTTTGGCAGTGGGGCATTATGCGTTTAAAAATTTCCTATTCCCGCCAATATTGGCAATATGCTTCGCGTACCATTCGCTTAAATCGGTTTTATCTGGAGTTCGAACGTTATTTTTAATGTAATTTAATTGTTTTATCTTTAAAAAAATTCCAGACTTCAGTGGTCATTTCGATATCATGATTTTGTTTTCCGAAGTAGTGTTCGAATAATCGCGAAAATTGTTCCCGAATGCTTGGCGCCGAATGTCCGCCTCCGATTATTTTGTAGAAAACAACTTGCGTGTTGTTAATGCCGTGTAAATAGCTGTAACGCACTACCGTACTTTTGTCGGTCTTATTCAGGTCCGGAAAACGATGGATTTCGGGTATGGTATCGGTTTGATCTACATCCATCCAAATTTTCAGCGAGGCTTCGACAGAATGGACACTTCCGTGGGCCGGATTGGGTGGGTTGGAAACCAAACCGCCCTTGAACGGCAAATGGTTATCGGCCGTACCGTTCATGAAAAGGACAGAAACAGGATTTTGGGGCGGCGGGCATTCGGATGTATCGGGCATGGCGGCTGCAACCGCGGCAACCGCAGCAATTTTATTCGCTCGCTCAACAGCCATACGCAGGGCCATTAATCCGCCGTTGGATGTACCGGAAACATAAATGCGTTGTTTGTCGATTTTGTAGCGAGCCGTTAAAGTGTCGATAAGACGGGTTAAAAACTGCACATCGTCAGCCCGGGAATTGACGCGAGCATTGGCCCGGCAATCGTTCCAGGTCGGTTTGCCATACGCACCGTTTAAGCCTTCCGGATAAACCACAATAAATTTTTGTCGCTCGGCCAGGGGCATCCACAATTTGTATGGCGTTTTATGGCCGCTTTGTCCTGTCATGTCTTCGATGTAAATTCCACCGCCATGTAATTCCATCACTAAGGGGTGTAAGCCGGGAGGGAGGTCATTCGGAAGATAAAGTGCAAAACGTCTTTCCCGATCATTTACCTTTAGCGTTTGAATCCGTAAATTATTTTGGATTTGCTTGTTTATGCTCCTACTTTGCGCACAGGCACCCATTAAAATCATTATAGCCAAAGCCCCTATTTTAAAAAAGGTGGAAGGGTGCCTTGATATTTCGAACCGCTCAATTTTTACGGTTTTAAGAATTTTCATGGTATGGCCTAACGTTTTTGAATTTACGACGTTTCGCATTACGATAGATAAATTCTACCAACAAAGCGCCGAGCAAAGTTAATAGTAAGCCGTAAAAAGCGCTTTTTTGTGTTTGCCACTGATAAAAAAGAAGGGCCAAAAAGATAATCATCATTACTACCAGATTAAATCCCACAAAAAGAACCTGCCCCTCCACGATTTTACGATTGATTAAGCGAATATGAGAAAAAAGTACGAAAATGTAAATCATGGTAAAGATGCCGCTGGTAATACTGGCAATGGCTGAAATATTGAAAAAGATGGCGAATACAAGACCCAATGCGGCCGTTATGTACAATCCTTCCGTAGATTTAAACCAGACTTTACGTTCGAAAAGTTCGGGTAATTCGCCGTCTTTGGCCAGAGAATATGAAATATTAGCTCCTCCGTAAATCGTCGCATTTAAAGCAGAAGAGATGGAAAAAAGAGCGCCCACCGAAATGAGAATGAAACCGAAACTACCCAAAAAGGGTCGGGCCGCAACGGCCAGGGCATTGTCTTGCGCTTTGATTAATTGAGGAATGGTTAAATTCCCGATGGCTACCAGGGCAACCGCGACATAGACAAACATGACAACAGCAATGCTGATGTAAATGGCTTTGGGAACATTCTTACGGGGATTTTCCATGTTTTCGGAAGCGTTGGTAACCAGCCCGAACCCCATGTAAGAAAGAAAAAAGATAATGGCTGCATTTACGATGCCGTTTATACCGCGGGCATTAAAAGAGGGAACAATGTAACTTGAGTGAATGGTTAAGCTTCCCAATAGAATAAATAGCCCTAAAATGGAAAGTTTTACAAAAACGATGTAAAATTCAACTTTACCCACCGCTTTACTGCCAAAAAAATTTAAAGCTGTAAAAAAAGCAATGAGTACAATTTCCGTAATACCGGCCGAGAAAGCCGTAAGCGGAAAGTGAAACAATGGTAAAAAATACCCTGTGAATCCTTTGGCAAATAATGAAATGGAAACCACATAGCTTAACCACATCAAAATGGACAAAGCGCCGGTAAAAATATTATCACCGATACCATTAAGAATAAAAGCAATGGGGCCGGCATTAGAAACAATTTTCGCGCCTAATTTACCATAGGAATAGGCCACCAGAAAAGCAAAAACGCCTGAAAGAATAAATGCCTCCGGTAAATTATGTCCGGCAATTTTGGCACCGACGCCGAAAATGGAAAAAATACTGGCACCGATCATGGTGCCTACAGCCATGGCAATCGCTTCCAGCAGAGAAATTTTTTTGCTCATCTTTTCCTTCCCCCTTACTATTCGATAAACCCATATCAATCGTTTAACTTAAAATAAAGAATAACAGTACGTTTTGCCAAACAAAACGCATTGTCTTGCCTATTTTCTTTTTTTGTGTATGCTAATTTCTTAGAAAAGAGGAAGCTCTTATTGGAATTCCGTGATTTTTGATCGGATGGCAGTCGAATGATAAATGACCAATTACATTTTTAGCAGTATTTACAATTATTTTACATTTATAGCCTTCCGAGAACGCTAAATTATCCTTGACGGTTCACGTTAGCAAAGGAGAAAAGCCATGCGTGTTTTATTGGTCTCTCCGAAAACCCCGACCACCTTTTGGAGCTTTCAGTATGCCCTCAAATTCATAAACAAAAAGTCTTCCGAACCACCTCTGGGATTATTAACCGTTGCTGCTTTGTTGCCTTCTGATTGGCATTTGAAGTTGGTCGATTTGAATGTGAGCCCTTTGCGTGATGATGATATTCGCCAGGCCGATTTCCTGTTCCTGAGCGGCATGAATATTCATCTGCGTTCCATGCAGGAGGTAATTGTCCGTGCCAGGGCCTGGGGCACACCGATCGTGGTCGGCGGGCCGTTGGCCACGATTGAT
>CAZHIZ010000070.1:0-16300 GCA_964532875.1 uncultured Caldithrix sp.
GAATGGGAAAGACGATGCCAACCATCGCAATTAACAGCAGGAATGCGCAAAAGCTTACGCCAAGCTTTACCTTCCCTTGTGAAAGGAAGGTGTCTTCGACAGTTCGAAGACAGAAAGGGTAGAAAAAAGACAAAAGAAAAAAGAACGTCCAAATCAAGCCAGCGGGTTTACGGTTCTCTCGATACGCTCTCCGGCTCAGACGGAGGGCACTCGAGAACCGGTTTGTGTCCTTTCTTCCACCGGATCTTCGATCCGGCCTTTGACGGATTGAAGATTTGGCTCTTGACGAACTAATACCCCTAATTTTTACAAATGGTTTTTTCTCCCTGGGCACAAGTAAATTTGCCTTTAGGGCAGCAGTCAATTACATTGATGCACAATAGAAAAGTGAGGAAAAACGATGGAAAATTTAAAATTTGTTAAGAACTTTCCCAATAGGGGCTTTGCCGAGCAGGCTAAAGATATTTTAGCTAAACATAACATCGGCTGTGTGTTAAAAACTCCGGATACCGGCATTCTGGGCAATGCCTCTTCGGCCACGTTTAATGGAGTCGATTTGTACGTGACCGAAGAAGATTTTGACAAAGCCGTCAATCTGCTCAATGCCTTATTCGACGGCATTTGAGACGCTTTAACCCGGTTGGCTGCTATTCAATGGAAAATAGCGGGTCTAACTGCACCTGTGTTTTACTTAGGCGCAATTTACCCGCTTATTTTTTGCTTAAATATCAAACCGTTCAATTTGGCGGCAAAAAGTGCCGGCAGAATTAGTCCGCAGCTTCTTTGTTTTTCTCTTTGTTCTTCTTCAGCCATTGCTCGTACAATTCTTTTTCTTTTTGCTTGCGATAAGCAACGGCTAATTCAAAGGCTTCGTCGCGCGTGCGTTTTTTATTCACATAGAATTTTTTGGAATGGAGTTTTCCTTTTTCACTCCAGGTGGCCTGAAAATAATGCACCAGGCGTCCGTTGGTCATGCTTTTGACTTCATTAACACCGGTAATGCCCGAAGTACTGTTTTTGACCTTGCGATTGTAAAACGGTTTGCGTTTTACACTTTCATATTTGGCCCGTTCCAATTCGGCCACCATTTCATTATGATCTCGAAATTTAATGGCATTCTGTAAGGCTTTCTGTTTACCGCCGTAAAGGCGATCGCTGAACAATTTGGAAATAAAAACGCCGCCGTTGGCGTAAACGCGGACATACCATCCGTGGGTATGCTTGGAATCAATGCGGCTGATTCCGTGGTGTTTTGACTTCATGGTCCCCCGCAATTTTGATTAAACCGAAAAATGATTAAACATAATTCCACAAAACAAAAATATAAAAAAATCCCGCTAAATTCGCTAATTTTTCCTTTAGCGTTTCACAAAGGATTAAACAATACTTATTTTACCGTAAAAGGTTTCGTCCATTTCCTGATAGTTGCGGCGATATTCGACCAGAGCCTTGGGTAAAAAGTGTAAAATATCTCCGGCAATCAATCCTTCCTGGCCTATCTGCGCAGCAGCCAAATCTCCGGCCAGGCCGTGGATAAATACGCCAAGGCGTGCGGCCCAGGCCGCATCGTGCAATTGGGCAAACAGGGCGGCGATGGTGCCTGTTAGCACGTCTCCGCTTCCGGCCGAGGCCATTCCCGCATTGCCACTTAAGTTGACAAATACCCGCCCATCCGGCAAACCGATCAGGGAATGTGCTCCTTTCAGGACAATAATCGATTTTAGCGATTGGCAGGTTTCCCGCAAAATATCCACGCGATTTTGTTCGATTTCGCGGATGGTTTTCCCCGTTAAGCGGGCCATCTCACCCGGATGAGGCGTTAGAATCGTAGGCTGCGTGCGGTAACGAATAGAAGAGAGATCCACGGCAATGGCACTTAAACCGTCGCCGTCTATTAAAATCGGTTTTTCCAGATCGTGGGCCAAATTGCGGATGAGTTCCTGCGTTTCCGAGTGCAGCGAAACACCCGGGCCCAATACGACCAAACGCATTTCTTCGGCCAAATTCAAAATGGTTTCTTCATTGGTCGTAGAAAGCGAACCCGTTTCCGTTGCTTCCATGGGTTGCAAAACGATTTCCGAACCTTTGTTGGCAATGTAAGGAGCGATGGTTTTAGGCGTGGCCAGGTAGGAAAGTCCCCCACCGGCTTTTAGGAAAGCCATGGCCGAAAAATAGGGTGCACCCAGATAATTGGCCGCTCCGGCCACAAACAATACCTTCCCGGCTGTTCCTTTGTGCGTATCACCCGGCCGATCGGGAAGGCGCCTTAAATGGTTGATGGAAACGAGCACGGAGGCATCTTCGTAAATGGCCGGCGGAAAGGAAATGTGGGTCACGTGCAAGTGGCCGCCGTATTCAAACCCGGGGTAGAGCACATTGCCGATTTTGGGCAAACCGAAAGTAATGGTATGAGCGGCACGAACGGCCACACCCATTACCTGACCGGTATTGCCGTTAATGCCCGAAGGAATGTCCAGACTTACCACCGTGCAGCCGCTTTGATTGATCAGCTCAATGATGTCGCGATATTTACCACCCACCTCCCGATCGAGCCCCGTGCCGAAAATGGCATCGATAATTACATCGCTTTGCTCGAGGGCCCGCGCGGCCTGATCCGGTGAGGCAACGGCCTCCATGGGGATATTGATTTTGCGGGCAATTTCGTAGTTCATTAGAGCCGAACCTTTGAATTTTTGCGGATTGCCCACCAGTAAAATGCGCACCTGCGCACCGTTGGAATATAATTTACGCGCCACAACCAATCCGTCACCACCATTATTACCGCTGCCGACCATAACCAAAAATCGGTGGGGATGAAGCCCTATCTCGCGGCGGATGACCTCGTACGAGGCATGGCCGGCGTTTTCCATCAACAATTTGTCTTCTATGCCGTATTGTTCGATGGCTTTGGCATCCATCTGACGCATTTCCTGCACTCGACTGATGCGCATGTTTCCTCCTTATTTCTTGGTAGCGACCTTTCAGTCCCTTGCACGTGTAAACTCAAGACAAGTTCCTTAAAATGTGCTACCCAAGTTTATCAAATTAAATTATGCGTTTCAATACTTTTCGGCGAAAGAATACGCTGCCAGAATGGCCTCTTCAAAAGTCCGCAAAAGAAACAAATGCCGTAAACAGGCGTATTATTTCTTGTCAAAAAGAACCGCATTACTTTGAACATGAAAAAAGGGGAGGGTCACATGAAACATTTACTGTTTCTATTTTTAACAATTGGTGTGTGGACCGGGATTTTGCCGGTTACAGGTTTCGCTCATCCACAGCACAGCGCCATGATGATTGCCGTGAATGCGCAAAAAGTCACACCGAGACTGGGCCTGTTAATCAAAAAAGCGGATGCCGCTACACTCAAAAAGCTGAAATTAAAAGCCGGGGTGGAAGTGGTGCACGTTAGGCCAAACAGCCCTGCTCAAAAGGCCGGCATTCAAGTGCATGATATTATTGTCAAATTCAACGGAGATGCCATTCACAGCCCGCAGGATTTGCAGCGCAGCCTGCAGGCAATTGACGAACAAAAACCGGTGGATGTGGTCGTAAACCGCGAAGGCAAAGAACTGATTTTAACGGCCACGGTGCAACCCGATGACCGGGACAGTGACGATGAGAATGAAGCCTACGGCTTCCGTTGGCCGGGACAAATTTTCGGACAACTGCCGGACAGCCTTCCCGATTACATTTTTCAAATGTTGCCCTACTGGCGGCAATTCAATGAAAAAGGCGGTTATTTGGGTGTTGTGGCGGAAGATTTGACCGATCAGCTTTTGCGTTATTTTAGGGCGGAAAACGGGGTTCTGGTCAAGAAAGTACTTAAAAATTCACCGGCCGAAAAAGCTGGCTTAAAAGCGGGCGATGTGATTTACAAAATCAATGACAAAAAGATCGAAGATACGGCCGATTTAATGCGCACGATTCAGTTTTACGATCCGGGCAATACCGTTACCATTTACTTTGTGCGCAATGGAAAGAAGAAAACGCTGAAAGTAACCCTGGGCCGGAAACCGAAGCAGGAAGGCTGGCATTCGGTTTTTCCGCAATTTTGGTTCTCTCCCGATCGCTTTCCAAGGCGTTTTCAAAAACCCTTTTTACCGCCCCGTTTTGAACAAATCCCGCAGGAGCGTAGTCGGGGCATTTACAAATTTTGAAATGAACCGTTTCAGGTTCCATTAAGAACGGCTCGTAAAAATCCGCTTTTTAAATCTCATGCAAAGGCCGGGGATATTCCCTGGCCTTTTACTTTGTCTATGTCTGTTCTCGGGAATGCGGGCCTTTTGGAGCTTGCACCTTACGCCCATTAAAAGAGGGCGATTAAGTTGCATGGAATAAGGCTCCTTTTTACCTTTAAAAAAAACGGAAACGAAAACGAAAGGGGAGTAAGCGGTGGAAAAAAATTTGTATTTTTACCGGGCGGTTGTAACACGCGTGTATGACGGCGATACCTGCACGGTGGATATTGATCTGGGATTGAATACCTGGGTGCGCAAAGAGCGCATTCGTCTGGCCCGTATTAATGCACCGGAAATTCGCGGGGAAGAACGGGACGAAGGCATCCGGGCGCGGGATTTTTTACGTGCTTTGATCGACGGAAAAGAAATCGTTTTACAAACCGTCAAGGATCGCAAAGGGAAATACGGCCGCTATTTGGGTGAAATTTGGCTGGTTTCCGACGATGAGCAAAAATGGTTAAATGTGAATGATGTGCTGGTGGAAAAAGGATTCGCGGAATATGTCACGTATTGAACGATGAAGAAATTACATTTAATCCCTTTAAAATCCGCTTTTATTAATGGCAAGAAATTGATGTTTGTGCTCTTTCTTTCCGTTTTTTTATTAATAGCACCGGCTCTAAAGGCTCAAAGTCGATCTCCGGCGCAGCAGAATTGTCCAAAAATCGGTTTGGCGCTTAGCGGCGGTGGGGCAAAAGGGTTCGCGCATATCGGAGTTTTAAAGGTTTTGCAGGAAGCCGGAGTCAAAATCGATTTTATCTCCGGTAACAGTATGGGGGCCATCGTAGGTGGTCTCTATGCCATCGGCTATGATGCCGATTTTTTAGCACAATTGGCCAAAAAGATTAACTGGCCCGATGTTTTGAGTGACCACACCGATCGACGTGGTTATTCATTGGAAGAAAAAGACGAACAGGAAAAATATTCGATTGTTTTTCCTGTTGTGAACGGAAGCTTACGAATGCCGGGCGGGCTTCTTTCGGGGCAAAATCTTTCTTTACTGCTATGCCGTTTAACCTGGCCTGTTCATAATGTAAATGATTTTACCCGCTTTCCCATCCCTTTTGTTTGCGTAGCTACCGATTTAAGTAACGGACAGGTAGTAGATCTTAAAAGTGGATTTCTCCCGGATGCTCTTCGGGCCAGTATGGCTATTCCGACAATTTTCACCCCGGTTGAATGGAACGGTAAGCTATTGGTTGACGGGTTACTCTCACGTAATTTCCCTGTGCAAGAAGTAAAAGATTTAGGCGCCGATTACATCATCGGAGTGGACGTGGGAGCCCCCTTGTACAAGACCAAAGATTTGAATAACATGTTCAAAATTATTGATCAAACCTTTAGCTTCCGTAACGCCGAAGATGTAAAACGTCAAAACAAGCTGTGCCAATTGCTTATTAAACCGCCGCTTGATAATTACGCCCCGTTTGACTTCCAAAACATCGATTCCATTATTGCCATTGGTGAACGCGCCGCACGCAAACACTGGGACACACTACGAAAATTGGCTGCCTGGCAAAAACGTTGTTCTAAAAAGAAACCGCGATTTATTCCCCTGTTTAATATCGATTCCATTTACATCGAAAAGATTAAAATAAAGGGATTAAAGCATACCAGCCGCAAATTGGTTTTAGCTCGTTTGGGAATAAATCCACCGACCTGGGTTACGCCGCGCCAGGTATCCCAAGCCATTACACGCGTTTACGGATCCAAGTTTTTTAAGCGTGTTACATACCGTTTGCAATCCGATGCCTTGGGTATCACACTCATCGTACGTGTTCAGGAACAGAGCAAAAATTTTCTTAAATTGGGATTTCATTACAATTCTAATGAAAATTCAGCGGTTTTGTTAAACCTTACCCTGCGTAATCTTGTCTTCGAAGGATCCACCTGGTACCTATCGGCCAAACTAAGTGCTTATCCGCGACTGGGTACCTCTCATTTTTTTCATATTAATCGCCATCCCGGGTTGGCCACCGGTTTTTCGGCGTACATCGAAAAGTTTAAGTTCAACCGTTTTGCTTCCAATAAAATTCAGGAAGAATATGAATACAAACGAATTCCCATTGATTTGCGTGTTGCCACGCTTTTCTCCAACGATTTTGCATTTGGTGTGGCACTTGGCAGGCGGTATTCCTACATCACGTCTTTATTGTACGATCCGGATTTGAAGGATTACAAAGATTCTTTTTTAGCGGATCGCGGTGCCGTTTTTTTTAGAGCCGATACCTACGATCGGCTCTATTTCACTCATTCCGGCCTGCAGTTTCTGGCCGTGGCCGATGACATTTTTCATATCCAACGTATCCACAGCCGACAGCCTTACGGAACATTTCAGCGCTATTTTGTTTATTTCCGCCAATATTTACCGTTGCCACAAACGGAACATCTGACCCTTATTCGTGGTTTTTTTATGGGCACAATTCAGGGAAAACGACCTATTTTGCCCGATTACCTGTTCTTTGTAAGTAATAGGGATAATCCTAAAAATCATGTAATCGGATTTCCCGGATATCGCTTCCTGGAACGACAGGCACTACAATTGGCCACGGCTGAATTCGGATTCCAATATGAACCGTGGCCCGAACGGTTTGCTGTTTGTAAGGTACATGTGGCCCGAATTCGTGAATACTGGGACAAAAGTTTGTGGATCAATCCCTATATTTTTGGCTGGAGTTTTGTACTGGGCGCCAATTTACCCATCGGCCCCTTGTTTTTACAAGTGAGCTATAATTCCGATAAGAAAAAGGTACTGGCCTATTTTAATTTTGGATATGAATTTTAATTGCAGTATGGCCCGGATGCATTGTTGAGATTAAGGTAAATCAGGTCGCTTTGGATAGCGCCTGGATTTGAAACATAATGCCGGAATAAAAAATGAACATCGACTTAATAAGCAATGCAGGCAGCAGCGTGGTTTCGTTGATAATTTGTTGACGTGTAATAAAACAGATGATGAGCAGTAATAGAGTTTTCTGTTCTGGCGTGATCTTAAAAAAACTTAAATGCAAAGGAGGCAGTGCACATGAAGCGTTTTTTGGCATTAATTGGATTGGTAAGTTTAATGTTTTTTGCGTCCTGTCAAAAAAAACCGGCCGACCTGGTTTTGTACAACGGTAAGGTCGTCACCTTAGATAGTAGCAACACCGTGGCGCAAGCCATTGCCGTTCAGGGTGACCGCATTTTGGCTGTGGGCAGCAACAAACAAATAACCAAATTGGCCAACAGCAAAGCCAAAGTTATTGATGTGCACGGAGCCCTGGTCATTCCCGGGCTTATCGAAGGGCATGCCCATTTTTTAAGCCTGGGTAAGGCCTTGATGACTCTCGATTTGAGTAAAGCACAATCCTGGCCGGATATCGTGGATAGCGTTGGGCGGCGTGCCTTGCGAGCCCGGCCCGGCGAGTGGATTTTGGGGCGTGGCTGGCATCAGGAAAAATGGAGAACAATGCCGCGCCCGCTGGTGGAAGGCTATCCGGTTCATTCCGCCCTGAGTGCGGTTTCGCCCAATAATCCGGTCATTTTAACCCATGCCAGCGGACATGCCGTGTTTGTCAATCAAAAAGCCATGGAATTAGCCGGCATTACGGCCCAAACTCCGGATCCCGAAGGCGGGCGCATTGTGCGCGATAAGCAGGGAAGGCCCACCGGTGTTTTACTGGAGAATGCCGAAGATCTGGTCTGGAAAGTGTATTACAAAACTCACCACAGCAGCGAATCCCAGCGCCTGCAGGCCGCGCAAAAAGCCATGGAGGAATGTTTGCGCAACGGAATTACTTCCTTTCATGATGCCGGTGAATCATTTGAAAACATCGATTTTCTCAAGCGTCTGGCCGAAGAAGGAAAGTTGAAAATCCGGCTTTACGTGATGATTCTGGAACCCAACGGCCATTTAAAAGAGAAAATGGATCAATACAAAATGATCGGTTACGCCAATCATTTTTTGACCGTTCGCGCCATTAAGCGTTACATGGACGGTGCTTTGGGCTCGCGCGGGGCCTGGCTTCTGCAACCCTATTCGGATATGCCCAATTCCGTCGGCATGAATGTCACCCCGTTGGATTCTCTGTTGCAAACGGCCGAGTTAGCCATCGATCACGGTTTTCAATTGTGCACCCATGCCATCGGCGATCGGGCTAACAGGGAAGTACTGAATATTTACCAAACCGTTTTTAAAGAACATCCGGATAAAAAGGATTTGCGCTGGCGCATCGAACATGCGCAATTGATTCATCCGGCCGATTTACCCCGCTTTGCCCGTTTGGGGGTGATCGCTTCCATGCAGGGCATTCACTGTACTTCGGACGGGCCCTGGGTGCCGGCACGCATCGGCGATAAGCGGGCCAAGGAAGAAGGATATTTGTGGCAATCTCTGTGGATGAGCGGGGCGGTGGTTACTATGGGTACGGACGCCCCCGTGGAAGCGGTGGACCCCATGGCTAATTTTTACGCTCTGATTACCCGCCGCATGAAAAACGGGCGCTATTTTTATCCCGAACAATGTTTAACGCCGGATCAGGCTTTGCAGGCTTACACTAAAAATAACGCCTATGCGGCTTTTGAAGAAAACATCAAAGGTACATTGGAACCCGGTAAGCTTGCGGACATCACGGTGTTGGATCACGATATTTTAACCGTTCCGCCGGATCAAATCTTAAAGACAAAAGTGCTGTACACCATCGTAGGCGGAAAAATAATGTATTCTTCCGTAAAACAATAAAGCGGCGGGCATTAAACGGCAAAATCACGAGCAAAAAATAAAAAAAGCCGGCTCCACAACTGGGTGGAACCGGCTTTCGTGTTTGGGGTCAAATCACAGTTTATTTCAGTAAAAGCATCTTTTTCGTTTGCACGAAATTTCCGGCTTCGATGCGGTACAGGTACACCCCGGAAGCCAGATGAGCACCGTTAAAGGATATCTGATGCCACCCGGCATTTTGGCGGACGTTGTTGAGTACTGTGGCCACTTTTTGTCCCAGAACGTTGTAAACCGAAACGGTTACCTTGGCATTTCGGGCTAAAGAATAGCGGATGGTCGTAGTCGGGTTGAAAGGATTGGGATAGTTTTGCTCAAGACGGTAGGCACGTACCGTGGCCGCACTTTCGTCGATGGCCGTAGCCACCTTGTTGGTATCGCCGATCCAGGTGTAACTCCAAAATTGAGCGCCCTGCCAGGAAGTGTCGTTGTTTTTGGTCGAATAGGACAAAATGCCGTCGCGCACGTTTTTGTGATCCGAATCGTGGATGACCAGATCCAGTGGAATGCGCATGCCGTTTACCGGATGGAAACGGGCATCACCGGCCGCCGCGCGCACGTTAATGGAATCCAGCGGAATTTTACATTCGATGACGTAATCCGAAGCGCCCATGGGTGTAAAGTTGTAATAGGAAGTTGAGTTGGCAAATTCGGCCGGAGAAAAGCCAGCGGCATCGTTGTGAAAACCGTCGTAGAGCAAGACAAATTTGTAATCCGGTTGCTCGCCCCGTTCAAAGCCGTAGTGCTGGCGGGTGAAATTGTAAAGTCCCATGTACACTTCAATGCAGTCGTCTTCCCAAAAATTACCTTGCGGATCGTAGCTGTAAATATCATCCAGAATGTCGAAAGCCATGTACAAATAGTTATCATCCGCGGCCAGATAGATGGTAGCCGTCAAATCGTCGTCGCTATCAAAACTGCCGCCGGCCACATGGGCTGTGGATGGTGCCAGTACAAAAGGTTGAATAACATCGGGGTCCCATTCGCTCAAATCGCCGTCGGCTACAAAGTTTTCCGGCGGGGTCAGCGAAATGGTGGGAATGCCTTTGGCCGTGTTTTCCAGACCGTCGGTAAAAGAGGCTTGAGAAACATTACCGGCCGCATCGGTACACACCACGGCGTAATATTCCGTGACCTTGTGATCTTTTAGCGGATAATAAATGAAGTGGGCCACCGATTGTGTTCCTTCGGGAATTTTCTCGCCGATTACTTCCACACCGTCTTCCTTGACATCGTTAAAGGGATGATCGCTGGCGTAAACCGTGTAGGTCTCACCTTCTTCCCCGGGTACATCCTGCCAGATGATCAAATTGTAATAATCCGCGGCAATGGCACTTACGTCTCCCGGAGCGGCCGGCGGAATAACATCAATAGTGGGATTGCCGGTCCACAGATCCGTAATGTAGATATTTTTACCGGCAGCCGAAACCCCGTTGGTCATGAATTGCAGAACCGAAACATGGCTGGAATCGAAATTGCTCGTACCGTCTTCATACTCCATTTCACTCAGTTTAAAGGCATATTGGTGCCATTGATTATCGGTAATCGGTGTAAAAACCTGTCCGCGTTTGGCCGTGCCGTCTTCGAATTGAATGCGTAAATCGCCCACACCGTCTTCGGCTTTCATTTTGAACTTAATGGAATCGCTGGCCCAGGAAAAGCTCATGTCGTATGGCGGATCGATATTCCATCCGGCGCCGCTCCACCCGTTGTTCCACTGGTCGCCCGGAATCCAGTGAATGGCATTGGCTCCCGCTACCGGTCCGGCGCCTTCTTCCACCGTCATGGACGATTGTCCCCAGGTAAAGGTGGTCAAATTATTGGCCAGAGCTTTACCGTTGAAGAAAATGAAAGCCTTTTTGGCAGGAGAGTATAAGGTAATGTGATCGACAATGATTTCCCCCTGGGAGTAATCGCCTTCTCCTGCACCGTTGATGGAAAATTCGAAAGAGAATCCTTTGATCTTGTCCAGGTCCAACTTGTCGTTGCCCGCAATGCCGGCCCAACCGGTTCGATTAAACGATTCCCCGTTCCATTCGTCGGAGTTAGGGTCGTCTCGTCCGTCTTTCAGGGCCATTTTGAAAACGTGCCAACCGGGCTGATCGTCCAGAATGTAATGGAAAGAATACCAATATTCGCAATCGTTAACGGAATAGGTTTTATTACTGTCGGGCGAATTGGAAACATCGTGCAGACAAAAACGGAAATGAACGCGGCCCGGCAGGGATTGCGGCACGGCATTGTAATACCAGACCATGATGGAATCGTAATTGGACCAATCGTAAACGGCATTGGAATCGGGATTCCAGTGTTCCAGTTTGGTGTAACCGCCCCATCCTTCCGTATTGTGTACCGAATACTTGATTTCCAAAGCGCCGCTGCCGGTGTACACCGTATCGCTGATGTACTTGTAATGAATCCAACCGTAAGCCGAGTCGGCGTTGGCGTTGGTCTGGTAGTGTTGACCGCCGAAATTGTCGAAGTAGGCCCAAAAATTGGTGTCCGCCGGAGCGCTGTCAAAATCGTCGAATAAAACACGCTCCTGCGCAAATAAAAAGAGAGGAAGAAATAAGATTAATAACAAAGCTCGTTGCATAGGTTTACCTCCTTTGTTACATGATTTAGAGTGGTGCAAAATGTAAATTTTAGTTTCATTTCGAGAAATCCCGAAAATCGGGACGACGAGAAATCGGGAGTCGAAATGACATGCAGGTACATTTTGCAAATCACTAACATGATTGTTTTGACGTATCTGAAAAAACGCTTCCTTTTGTTGTTTTGCGCGTAGCAAACAATTCGTAAGTGGGGTGCTTCCAAAAGTTAAAGCTGTTTCGGCACTGCGCTTTTGGGGAAGACAACAACGGAGTCGTTTTTTTCAGAAACGGAATCCCTATTTCAAAAGAACAATTTTTTGTGTGTGAGAATTGAAACTACGACCGTCGGAAAAGGTCAGCCGGGCCAGATAAATGCCGCTGGCCGTTCGGGCTGTCCAGCGAAAAGCATCATGACCCGGCCCAACGTTTTTTTTAAATCGGCTGAAAATCAAACGCCCCTGCACATCGAAAATTTGCAAGCGCACATCCCCGGCACGTTTCAATTCAAAAGGGAAAACCGTCTCGCTGTTGAAGGGGTTGGGGTAGTTGGGCTCACAACGGAAAAAGCGGGGCGGCGAGGCGGCCGAATGCCCGGGCAGGGCGGTTTGGTACGGAATCAGTTCGATGGCATTAATGAAAGCTTCGCCTTTGGTGTTTACGAAGTACAAATCGAGCTGACCGTCGTTGACCCAAACGGAATCACTTTGGATGGCCGTAGCCGTGCGGTACCCGGCGTGAGCAAAGGGATCAAAATCGTGTACGAGAGTTTTATCTTCGGCAATAATATCGAAGGAGCGCTGGCCGGAGGCATTAACCGTGTTTTCGGCAAAACGCAAAATAAGGCGATAACGTCCCTCGGGTACGCGGATTCGGTAAACTACGACTCCTTTTAATTCGCTCCAATAAAGAGAATCGTTACTGCTGTTTGCGATGTCGGGGTGGCTGTTGTACGTTTGCGCGGAGCCGTCTTCGTGACCGTAAAGCGCGTCAGGACGCCAAACCTGATCGGCTAAAAATCCCCTGAGCGCCCCGCCGCCGCAATTGATGCGCAAAGGAAAGCCCGGGTAGTGCAATCGTTTTACCGTAAGCACCTGTCCGATCTGGCTGTTGGGCGGTTGGGCCGTGTCTTTGATGTTTAAAGCCACCACATTGTAATTTTGCCCTTCTTGCGGGGAAGTGGTGTACAACATGACCGTTTGATGATCGGTTAACAAATACGCCGATTTAATTCCCAGCCCGGGGATGCGGTAATGGGTTTTGTCATTGGCGGAAGCGATGTCCAGATTCTCGCTAAAGCGAATGTAAAAGGTGCTGTCGATAGCCCAGGCGTAAAGCATGGAAGGCGCAACCCGATCGACAAATCCCAAATGATCCGCATCGGTAAGACACAAAATCATTTTTCCGTCTTTGAATACAATATTTTGCGGCGTAAAGTCGCATTTGTTTCCGTAAAAGGTATGGGTGGCGCGATCCCAGCGGGCGGTATTCAGGGAATCGAAATGGTCGATCCAGCGCAAAGTAAAATTGTTGTTTGTCCCGCAGTTGCCCTGGCCCGGTGTGTAGGCCGCGTAACTCACGTAATCGTAATAGGAAAAAACAGGCAAATTGGCATCGAACCAGGGGCCGACCCAATTGTCCCACTCGCTGTTCCACAGGTTCATCATGATTTTTTGCGGGTAATGGAAATCGTGCACAAACGCCTCGTCCTGGCGGTAGAATTCCCGTCCGTCCACAAACCAGGCGATGTAATCCGGCGTCCATTCGATGGTGTATGTGTGGAAACTTAAATGCGGATTGTAGCCGACCCATTGATGACTGGGACGAATGGTTTGGCCCGGGCCGATGCTGGTCATTTGGATATTCTGGTTGTAACGCCCCAATATCTCGAAATCGATTTCATTCCATTCGGAAACGTCGGATTGAAAATCGTGGTAGGTAAAAAAGGAAGAGAGAAAACCCGTTCCGGCCGCCGGTTTCATGCGCACCTCAAAACGCCCGTACAAATAGGAATCTTTTGTGCGCAATTCGGCTCCTTTGTAGTCTTTGGCCCGTAGAGGTGCCCCGCAAAAGAAACCGATACTCAGTACAAGCAGGAAAACCCGCATGGTGGTGTATTTTAGCTTCGTTCTCAGAAGTTCCTCCTTTTTGTTGATTCTATCGTAAGCAAATCATCTTTTTAATCTGTTCTGTTTTTCCCGTTCCGACGCGGTAAAAATAAATGCCGCTGGCCACCGGTTGATTGAAGGCATCGCGGCCGTTCCACAAAAAGAAGCCTGCTCCGGCCGGATGCCGAAGGCTGCTTTCAAAAACGGTTTGGCCCTTAAGATCGAAAATCTCCAGGTGCACGGTCGCCGTTTTAGCCAGGTAAAAGGGAATGCGAGTGGATTGATTAAAAGGATTGGGGTAGTTTTGCCCTAATCGGAAACGCTTCGGAGGCGTAATCAGGGAACCGGTGGCGGAAAGCTTAGCAAACTGTAACTGATCGATGTTAAAACCGCCTTGCAGGCATTTGAGACGCAATTGGTGCTTTCCGGCCTTGAGGGCAACCCGACCCATTTGTACCGTATCCCAGCGGTACCAGCCGCCCGTGGAAGGCAGACTGAGCGGTGCACTTAAAGGTTCGTTATCGCAGAATAACTGCACGCGGCCACCTTGTGTTTCGGCGGCAAAGCGCAGGGAAACAACGAAGGAATCCGTTGCGGAAACCTCAACCGTGTAAGCCAGCCATTCGCCGCCTTCGATCCAGCCTACGCTGTATTCCGGCCCCTGCGCATCGTGACTTTGTTCGATGTCCACGCCGTCGTTGCGGTAGCTTCCCCCGCGATTCCACGGAGTGTACGGATCGTATTGCGTGCGCTGGTAATCGGCATCCTGATAAGCCAGGCCGTTAGCTCCCAGATCGTAATCGACACAGGCAATGGAGCCGGGCAAAGAATGGGTCTTGAAAGGCCTGCTTTGCGTAAAAAAATCGGCATTAAACAAAGCATCCGGCACATCGGGTAAATAGCGGCACTTTTTTAGTTTGAGGTTTTCCGCAAAGCGCATGAGAATACTCAGGGCCGAAGCGGGGGAAGGCTTGTCGGCCTTGCCCTGCCAGTAGTCTTGGAGCAGTCCAAAGTCATCCGGCAAAGCGGCCGAATAGGGACTGGTAGTTGTGGCGAATTTTTTGTGCGTCCACCAACACCAACCGATGTTGTTATCCTGCAACAACTTTACCACGGCGGCAAACCAGTGATTGGAATTTTCACCGCTTTCGCCCATCCACAAAGGGACATGGTAGGTCTTGCGCATGTTCAGATAATCCTGAATGGTAGATGCATCTGTTGCATTCCAGTATTTGTGAAAGCTGTAGGCCATATTGACATCCCAGGGCGGTGTCAGGGCGTTAAAATCCGTGGCGTACCAATTGCCTTCCACAAAAATAATGTGAGTGCTGTCCACCTGGCGAATGGCTCGTGTAATGCGCATGTACAAACTGCGCAATTCGCTGGAAGAATGCCCGGCCGGCAAAACCGGCTCGTTTAATAAATCGTAACCCACGATGGTTGTATCGTGGGCATAGCGTTGGGCGATGTGCTGCCAGATATCCACCGTGCGCGATTGATTATCCGCATCCGTCCACAGGCGTGCTTCCTGGCCGTCGCTATCGCTGATATTACCCGCATTTTGTCCGCCAGGGGCACAATGCATATCCAAAATCAGGTACAAACGATTCTGTGCACACCAATCGATTAGCTTATCAATAACGGCAAAACCTTCTTCCGAATAAACGCCAGGTTGATCCTGTGGGGAAAGCAAACGGTAGTTAAAGGGCAGGCGGATGAGATTGAAACCCATGCGGGCAATGGCGGCAACATCCTGTTCGTTTACGTAGTTAGCGCGGTAGGTTTTCCAGAAAAGTTGTGCGTTTTGTGTACCGATCACATCCACTACCTGATTATTAATGGACGTGGGGGAGCCGAAGCCCGGGAAGTGCAGCATGTAACCTTCCGGCACCAGCCAGCCGCCCAAACCGATTCCTTTAAAAAAGACTTCCTTTCCCCGGTCATCGACAAAGGTGGCGTTGCACACTTTAATAAAGGCCGGAGCCGAAGCCGCGGAAAATAACAGGATGCCGATCAGCATGAGAAATTTTGCTGCTTTCAAGGACATTTCTCCGAAATTAAACGCACGCAGGTAACCAAACGGAAATGGTCGTATTGCAAATTAAGCACGTTTGGCGCCGATTCCAAATTTGGCCGCCTTTTTCACGAATCTGCCGGGCCACGTAGTCTATCGTTTCCATTAAACATAAAAACAAGGGCAAATAGAATGCCAGAGCAAACCGTGGTGAAAAATCAATAGCTTATGCCCGCGGGTCAAGCACGGTTTTATTAAAACGATAACGGCCGGATTATCATAGTGATAATTTTTGGTGCTTGAGCGAATCGGCCCTACCTGTGCTGAAAGGAAAGAGAGGTCACGACGCTTGTCGTTTTGTGGAAGAAAGAAATAAATTTTAAAAGACCTAAATCAAAGTCCAGTAATATTGTGGAAGTTCATTGCTATCTAAGAGTAAAAGGATTCACAGGTGCATCTCGTAACGGTTCGTGCGGCTAGTTATTTTCAGCCGGCCGGTCATTCTGAGCGAAGCGAAGAATCCCTTTTCCATTTGAAAGAGATTCTTTATCTTTTATTTTAATTTTAAATTGAAACTTTTGATTTGAAAT
>CAZHIZ010000071.1:0-16152 GCA_964532875.1 uncultured Caldithrix sp.
ATCTTAGCCCCTTAATCCGTATGCGCGGATTTCAGTTAATCAAGTATTTTGATGCTCTGGGCCACTTGGTGGCCATCGATTGGTTCTCTTTTGCCAGAAGGGAAGTCCTTTTTACCATTCAAGCGGATCGCCAGGACGTCTCGATTTTTAGCCAGATGCAACCGTACATTGAACAGATTGTAAGCGAACTGAGTATTTTCCAGTTGGTGGATATCTTTTTGTTCGACGAATTGGGCCTGTTGGAATCGTATGCGGGACAAATTCAACAGCAAATTATCACCGTTTTTTCATCGCGCATTCCCGTTTTGGCCGTTGTGCAGCAAAATCACTTGCAAAAAATCGACTATTTGCGCAACTTGGACGGCATCGATTACCAATCGATTGGTGAAGCAAACGACGAGCAACTCTATTTGAAATTGATCGGAGAATTATATGACCGCTGAGGCTAAAAAAAGAGCGCCGAAAAAACTGAGCAAGCGGGAGATTAACGAAGTCTTGCGCATTCTGGAAGAAGAATACGGCGGCAGCAAAACCGCATTAAATTACCAATCACCGTTCCAATTGCTGGTGGCCACCATGCTGGCCGCACAAAGTACCGATAAACGCGTCAATATGATTACCCCCAAGTTATTTCAAGACTATCCCGATGCGGCTTCCATGAGCCGCCTGAGCGAAGAGGAACTGCAGGAATACATCAAAACGGTAGGCCTTTACAAAGCCAAAGCCAAACACATTTTGCAGACCAGCAAAATTTTAGCCGCCCAATACGACGGTGATATCCCCGCCACACGTGAGGCCTTGATGCAACTGCCCGGTGTCGGCCGCAAAACCGCCAATGTGGTTTTGAGTATTGCCAAGCGCGTACCGGCCATTGCTGTTGATACACACGTTTTCCGCGTAAGTAATCGCATTGGTCTGGCCCGGGCCGACAACGTGCTGGAAACGGAAAAACAACTGATGCAAAACATCCCGCGTGAAAAATGGAGCGATGCTCATCACTGGCTCATCTGGCACGGACGAAAAATCTGCCGGGCCCGCAACCCGTTGTGCGACCAATGCCCTGTGGCACATTTGTGTTTGTACCGTCGGCAAAACGGTTAATTAAAATCATCCTATCGATTTTTTTAAATTTTGATTAGCGTTGTAATAAATTTCTTTTTATCTTTGGCCTGTTGCTAAAATTTTATGAGAAATTTTTCATTTAGCGGAATTTTTTCCGCTATGTTTTTAGTTGTGAAATCAAAAGTGAATTTTTTCGTTAATTTGTGAACATTTAAAGGAGTTCCTCGTGCAAAGCGCATCTACCCCTTTATGGCCCTTGGTCGTTTACACATTGGCCGTTTTGGCTTTAGTAGCCATTATGATCGGACTCTCCTATTTGCTGGGCCAACGCCATAAAGAACGAGCTACCGGCGAATATTACGAATCGGGAATTGTGCACACCGGAACGGCACAAATCCGTTTCACCGCTCACTACTATCTTATTGCTCTTTTCTTCATCATCTTCGATTTGGAAGCGGCTTTTATCATCTCATGGGCCATTGCTTTTAAAGATTTGGGCTGGACCGGCTTTGCGGGTATTGCCGTATTCATCGGCATCTTATTGATTGTTTTAATTTACGAATGGCGTATCGGTGCTTTGAATTACGCGGCCAACGGTAAAACGATTATTAAACGGATGCAAAAAATTAAACAAGGTGAACAATAAATTATGAAATGGTGGTTAAGCAAAGCAAACGATCAGACCACACCCGTTCAAGGTGACGGTTCGTTTGAAGAAGTGGTAAAGGAAACCATTCTTTTTAGTAAATTACAAGATCTCATCGCCTGGGGACGTAAAAACTCGGTTTGGCCTTTTAACTTCGGTTTGTCCTGTTGTTATGTGGAAATGGCCACCAGCATCACCAGCCGTTACGATTTGGCCCGTTTCGGGGCGGAAGTTATTCGCGGCACGCCTCGAGAGGCGGACTTAATGATCATCGCCGGGACCATGTTTATTAAAATGGCCCCCATTGTCAAACGTTTGTACGAACAACTCATGGAACCGCGTTGGGTGATTTCCATGGGCGCTTGTGCTAATTCCGGCGGAATGTACGATATTTATTCCGTCGTTCAGGGAGTTGATAAATTTTTACCCGTGGATGTGTACGTGCCGGGCTGTCCGCCGCGGCCCGATGCTTTTTTAAACGGTTTGAATCTGCTTCAGGAAGCCATCGGTAAAGAAAAACGGCCTTTAAGTTGGGTTATCGGACCGCAGGGAGTCATCCGGCCGAAAAAAGAGGCCATACAACCCAAGCGCTGGGTGGAAAAGAAAAAAACCACCTATTTGAAGCCACCGGACGAAATTTAATTTGCTCATGCGGCGGTGGTCGGGCTCTTTGGAAATGCAAAACGACAAGGCATGGTGAGAGCACTGAATGGCGCGGGTAACCGCGGGTTCCGGTGCCTGTGATAACGAAAATGTTAAAATAAAGATAGTAAAGATCCTATGACGTACGATCAAAATGTTTTGGATAGCTTAAAAGAGAAGTTCGGGGAATCCGCTCTTCATATTCAAAAGACCAAAGACGGTTTACCGACGGTGTATGTGCCCCGGGAAAAAATCGTCGATGTGTTGAGTTTTTTGAAAAACGAAATTCCCAAACCGTACAAAATGTTGTACGATTTAACGGCCATTGATGAACGGAGCCGACAGCACAAAGAGGACTTGCCCGAAACCGATTTCTCGGTGGTCTATCACTTGCTTTCTCTCGAGCGCAATTCGGATGTGCGCATCAAAGTGGCGTTAAAGGGCGAATATCCCGAACTTCCGAGTGTTACTTCGGTTTACCGAAACGCCAATTGGTACGAGCGGGAAACGTTTGATTTCTTCGGTATTAAATTCGAAGGGCATCCGCACCTGAAGCGTTTGATTATGCCCCCTACCTGGCAGGGTCACCCCCTGCGCAAAGAACACCCGGCCCGCGCCACGGAAATGGGCCCTTTTCAGCTTCCGGATGACAAACAGGATCGCGAACAGGAAGCACTTAAATTTAAGCCTGAAGAATGGGGCCTAAAGCGCGCCAGTGACGACACGGATTTCATGTTCCTTAATTTGGGGCCTCAACATCCGGGTACTCACGGTGTTTTACGTATTATTTTGCAATTGGACGGTGAAGAAATCGTAGATGCCGTGCCGGACATCGGTTTTCATCATCGCGGGGCGGAGAAGATGGCCGAGCGCCAAAGCTGGCACACCTACATCCCCTACACGGATCGCATCGATTATCTGGGCGGGGTGATGAATAACTTCGCTTACGTACAGGCCGTTGAAACACTGGCCGGCATCGATGTACCGGATCGGGCCAAAGTCATCCGCATCATGTTAAGCGAGCTTTTCCGCCTTTCCAGCCATTTAGTCTGGTTCGGAACCTTTGCTCAGGATATCGGCCAAATGTCTCCCGTATTTTACGCTTTTAACGATCGTGAACGTGTTCTGGATATTGTCAGTGCCATTACGGGCGACCGCATGCATCCCAACTGGTTCCGCATCGGCGGCGTTGCCCAGGATTTGCCCAAAGGTTGGGACAAAATGATTCGCGATTTCATCAAACATTTCCCCAAACAATTAAAGAACTACGATAAGCTGGTTATGAAAAACAGCATCATTAAGGCGCGTACCGTGGGCATCGGCGCTTACACCACGGAAGAGGCTATCGAGTGGGGTGTAACCGGGCCGGGCTTGCGTGCTACCGGGCTGGAGTGGGATTTCCGTAAGAAACGGCCGTATTCGGGTTACGATCAATTTGAATTCGACATCCCCACCGCCCAAAACGGTGATTGTTACGACCGCGCCTTGGTGCGCATGGAAGAAATGAATCAGAGTTTACGCATTATCGAACAATGCATGAACAATATGCCGGCAGGGCCTTACAAATCCGATCATCCCATTACCACGCCTCCGCGCAAAGAACGCACCATGCACGACATTGAAACCCTGATCAATCACTTTTTAAACGTGACCTGGGGGCCGGTCATACCGCCGGGCGAAGCCTTTTTCGGCATCGAAGCGACCAAGGGGAATAACGGTTATTATCTGATTAGCGACGGTAACACCATGTCGTACCGCACGCGCATTCGCACCCCGTCGTTCGCTCACATGCAAATGGTGCCCTACATCAGCCGCGGGCACACCATTGCCGATTTATTGGCCATTTTGGCCAGCGTGGATTACGTATTAGCAGATGTTGACAAATAAATTTTTAACGGATCGAATTATGCTTTCAGAGAAAGAAATTAAAGAAATAGAAGAGCACTTCGCGCATTATCCGCGCAAGCAAGCTGCCGTAATCGAAGCTTTGAAAGTTGTGCAAAGCCATCGAGGCTATGTCTCCGATGAAAATGTGCAAGACATTGCCCATCTTTTGGAGATGACACCGGAAGAAGTGGACAGTGTGGCTACGTTTTACAATCTTATTTTTCGTAAGCCCGTCGGTGAGCATGTGATCTTAATGTGCGATAGCATCAGTTGCTGGATTATGGGTTATGAAAATCTAAAAGACCATCTGTCCCGCAAATTAGGCATCGATATCGGTCAGACTACCGAGGATAATCGTTTTACCTTGCTTACCATCCCCTGTCTGGGAGCGTGCGACCGTGCTCCGGCCATGATGGTGGACAACGAATTGTACGGAAACTTAACGCCTGAAAAAATCGACGAAATTTTGGAAAAATACAAATAACGAATTGAATGCCCATGGAAAGACCTTTAACACAACATATTCGTCCCGGCCAGCCTCCGTTAACGGCTGTGGAATACCAAAAAGTGGGTGGCTACGAGGGCTTGAAAAAAGCACTGAAGATGACACCCAAAGAGGTGCAGGAAATCGTCAAACGGGCCGGATTGCGCGGACGCGGCGGTGCCGGATTTCCCACCGGCCTAAAATGGAGTTTTGTCCCATTAGGCCCCGATGCACCGCGTCCCAAATACCTTGTCGCTAACGGTGACGAGATGGAACCCGGCACATTCAAGGATCGATTGCTGATCGAAGGCAACCCGCACCAACTCATTGAAGGTATGATTATCAGCGCCTACGCCATCGAAGCGGAGATCGGGTACATCTTTTTGCGCTGGGCTTACAAAAAGGGCGCACAGCTTATTGAAAAAGCCCTGGCCGAAGCCTACGAGGCCGGCCTTTTGGGTAAAAACATTCTGGGAAGCGGTTTCAATTTCGATCTCTATTTGCACACCAGTGCCGGAAGATACATCTGCGGCGAAGAAACCGCTCTATTAAATTCTCTGGAAGGCAAACGGGCCAATCCGCGCCCCAAACCGCCTTTTCCGCAAACCAGCGGATTGTTCGGCAAGCCGACCATTGTTAACAACATCGAAACGCTCTCCAACGTGCCCCATATTCTGCGCAACGGCGCCGACTGGTACCAGAGCATCAGTTTAAGTACGGATGCCGGCACCAAACTGTTCGGCGTAAGCGGTAAGGTAAAAAATCCCGGATTATGGGAATTGCCACTGGGCATTACCTTACGCGAGCTATTGGAAGAATACGCCGGCGGCATGCGCGAGGGTCTGCAATTCAAAGGACTTTTGCCGGGCGGTGCTTCGACGGATTTTTTAACCAGGGATCATTTGGACATTAAACTGGATTATGAGGGTGTGGCTAATGCCGGCAGCCGTCTCGGCACCGGCACGATGATCGTTTTGGACGACCAGACCTGCGTGGTGGGTATGGTCAAAAACCTGGAACACTTCTTTGCACAGGAATCTTGCGGATGGTGCACGCCTTGCCGGGAGGGCCTGCCCTGGACGGAAAAAATATTAACGTCAATCGAAAACGGTACCGGCAAAATGGAAGACCTTGACATTTTAGCCGGTATGACTAAAACCCTTGGCCCCGGTAATACCTTTTGTCCCCTGGCGCCCGGTGCCATGGAGCCTTTGCAAAGCGCTTTAAAATATTTCCGCGAAGATTTCGAGCGTCACATTAAAGAGAAACGCTGCCCCTGGAGGTCTTAAGAAATGGTAAAAATTTACATAGATGGCCAAGAATACGAAGTTGAGCCCAAAGAAAATCTTTTACAGACTTTACTCTCTTTAGGTTTCGATGTCCCTTATTTTTGCTGGCATCCGGCCATGGGTTCGGTCGGTTCCTGCCGCCAGTGTGCGGTTAAAAAATTCAACGACGAAAACGACCAAAAAGGGCGCATCGTCATGTCGTGCATGGAGCCGGTTACGGACGGCATGCGCATTTCCATTGACGATCCGGAAGTGAAGCAGTTCCGGGCCAACCTGATCGAATTGACCATGACCAACCATCCCCACGACTGCCCGGTGTGCGACGAAGGCGGCGAATGCCATCTGCAGGATGTTACGCTCATGTCCGGGCATAATTACCGCCGTTACGAATACAACAAACGCACGCACAAAAATCAGTATTTAGGACCTTTTATTAATCACGAAATGAACCGTTGTATTGCCTGCTACCGTTGCGTACGCTTTTACCGCGATTATGCCGGCGGACGGGATTTTAACGTGTTTTCTTCACGTAACCGCGTTTATTTCGGACGGTACGAAGACGGGGTTTTGGAGAATGAATTCAGCGGCAATTTAATTGAAATTTGCCCCACCGGTGTTTTTACGGACAAAACTTTCCATGAACATTACACCCGTAAATGGGATTTGACCACCGCGCCCACCGTTTGCCAGCATTGCAGTCTTGGCTGCAATATTATTGCCGGTGAACGCTACGGTACCATTCGGCGCATTACCAGCCGTTACAACGAAAAAGTAAACGGTTATTTTATTTGCGATCGCGGGCGCTTCGGTTACGAATTTGTCAACAGCGATTTACGCATCCGTCAACCTTTACGGCGCGGACAGGCCAGCGGTCAATTAGAAGAAGTCGATCAGGAAACCGTTTTTAACTACCTCGAAAAACTGTTTAAGAAAAACGCTCGCTTTTTAGGCATCGGTTCGCCCCAGGCCTCATTGGAAGCCAATCACGCCCTGCAGATGTTTGTGGGCAAAGAAAACTTTTTTGCCGGTGTCAACGAAAGCGATCAACGCCTTACACTAAAAGCATTGCGCATTCTTCAGGAAAGCCCGGCTGAGGTTCCCTCTTTGCACGAGACAGAAAAGGCAGATGTAGTGCTCATTCTGGGAGAAGATGTTACGAACACGGCACCCATGCTGGCATTAAGTTTGCGCCAGGCCGCACGTACACGGCCTCTGGAAAAATCGGCCAAACTCAATATTCCCACCTGGAACGATCGTGCCGTAGATGAACTGTTACAGGATGAACACGGGCCTTTCTTCGTTTTAACTCCGGGGCCGACCAAATTAGACGATTTGGCCACCGCCACTTACCGTCAGGCTCCGCAAAATATCGCTCGCCTGGCTCATGCTGTGGCTCATTACCTGGACGACAAGGCTCCAGCAGTGCAAGATCTGCAGGAGGCGGAATTGGCATTGGCCAAACAAATCGGCGACGATTTGCTTTCCGCCCAAAAGCCTTTGATCGTCAGCGGCACTTCGTTGCAGGACGAATCGCTGTTGGAAGCCGCCGCTAACATTGCTACGGCCCTTAAAAAACGACAAAAAAATCCCTATTTGTTTTTGACCTTACCCGAGGCCAACAGCGCCGGTTTGGCCCTGCTCGACGAGCACAATTTAAATCAAGCCTTCGAAAAAGCCCTGTCCGAAAAATACGACGCGTTGATTGTGCTGGAAAACGATCTCTACCGCCGTCTGGAAGGGGACAAAGCCGACAAATTCTTAGATGCTTTCGAACATATTATCGTGCTTCACTATCTGCACAACCCGACGACGGACAAAGCCCATTTGGTTGTTCCCGTGGGTCCCTTTACCGAAAGCGACGGTACGATGGTTAATAATGAAGGACGGGCCCAACGATATTATCAGGTTTTCTACCCGGGTGATACGATCAAAGAAAGCTGGCGCTGGTTAGGCCAAATGCTGGCTCTTAAAGATCCTTCGTCCGCAGCCTCTTTAAATAATCTTGATGATTTCATTGCTGCTCTGGTTAACGATTATCCCGCGTTAAGCGCCGTTAAAGAAGCGGCACCCGATGCCTCTTTCCGCGTGGCCGGCCAAAAGATCCCCAGGCAATCGCACCGCTATTCCGGCCGCACCGCCATGACGGCGCACATCAACGTCAGCGAGCCCAAGCCGCCCGAAGATTTCGACACCCCCATGAGTTTCACCATGGAAGGCTATCAAGGTCCGCAACCGGGTTCTGTGCTCTCGCGTTATTGGTATCCGGGTTGGAATTCCGTTCAGGCTTTGAACAAGTTTCAAATAGAAGTGGGCGGCGGCCTGCACGATGGTAATCCCGGTGTTCGTGTCTTGGACCTTTCGCCTAAAGAGGACATGCCCTATTTCACGGAAGTTCCCGCTCGCTTTGCAGCGCGTTCCGATGCCCTTGCCGCCGTGCCCTTGTACCACATTTTCGGCAGCGAAGAATTAAGCCTGCTCAGCAAGGGCATCGCCCAACTCGCACCCGAACCCTACATTTTACTCAACAACGACGAGGCCCGGGGGCTGGGCGATAAGGTAACGGTACAAATGAACGAGCGAAGCATCGAATTGGCCTTGCGCACTTCGGACGTTTGGCCGAAAGGTACCGCGGGCTTACCTGTTGGATTACCCGAGATGGGAGTCGTTAAATTTCCGGTGTGGATTAAAATTTCGGGATAAGAATTATGAATGAAGTTTTAACGTATCTTGCGATTATCGTCGGTGTTTTAGGTGTGATGCTTAGCATCGCCGCCTTTTTAATTTGGTACGAACGGCGCATGCTTTCCCTCTGGCAAGACCGCTACGGCCCCAATCGTGTGGGCCCTTTTGGGTTGTTTCAGGTACTGGCCGACATGATTAAAATCTTTTTTAAAGAAGATTGGATTGCACCGTTTGCCGACAAATGGGTTTTTATTATCGCCCCCACTTTTGTGGTTGCCGCTGTTTTGATGAGCTTTGCCGTCGTGCCTTTTGCGCCCGGTATTGTGGTAGCGAATTTAAATATCGGTTTGTTGTTCTTTCTGGCCATGTCTTCGTTGGGCGCCTACAGCGTTTTTTTAGGCGGTCTGGCTTCCAATAATAAATACGCCTTGATCGGCTCCTTGCGCGGTGCCGCCCAAATGATCTCTTACGAAGTATTCATGAGCATTTCTCTAATGGGTGTGGTTTTAATGGCCGGCTCTTTCAATTTGAGCGCCATTGTGAATGCCCAAAAAAATATGTGGTTTGTCGTTCCCCAATTTGTGGGATTTGTCATCTTTTTTATTGCCGGTGTCGCCGAGGCACACCGCACGCCTTTTGATCTGCCGGAATCGGAGAGTGAACTGGTGGCCGGTTTTCACTCCGAATATTCGGGAATGAAATTCGGCATGTTCTTCGTGGGCGAATATTTGGGGGTTACCCTGATTTCGGCCATGATTGCCACCTTTTATTTCGGCGGTTGGCTGGGACCGCATTTTCTGCCGCCCGTGGTCTGGTTTTTCATTAAAACCTTTTTCTTTATTACCATTTTCATTCTGTTGCGGGCCGCTTTACCCAGGCCGCGCTATGATCAACTAATGGCTTTGGGCTGGAAGGTACTTTTGCCTTTGTCCCTGCTCAATCTTTTGATTACGGCAGCCGTTATTTTAGCTGTCGGAGCGTAATTCTGAAAAGCTTGTGAGGAGCATAGATGTTTAGCATTTTACGCAGTATCTGGTTAACCTTATTGCACACATTCAGTAAACGTTTTACCGTACAATATCCGGAAGAAAAAATCGATCTCCCGGCCCGCTGGCGCGGACGCATTGTGCTAACGCGCGACCCGGATGGCCAGGAACGCTGCGTGGCTTGTAATTTGTGTGCCGCTGCCTGCCCGACCGATTGCATCTCGTTGCAGGCAACCCAGGACGAACACGGTCGTCGCTACCCGGACTTTTTTCGCATTAATTTTTCGCGCTGTATTTTCTGCGGTTTTTGTGAAGAGGCCTGTCCGACCTACGCCATTCAACTGACACCCGATTTCGAACTGGCCGAATACGATCGGCAAAATCTGGTTTTCGAAAAGGACGATCTGTTAATCGACGGGCCGGGCAAATATCACGATTACAATTTCTACCGCGTTTCGGGTTTGGCCATTCAGGGCAAGGACAAAGGAGAGGCCGAACACGAAGATCCGCCCATTGATATTCACGATCTGCGGGCCTGAGCGGTTGGACTGAATGCGCAACTCGTTACGGTAATAAGGTGCATCCGAGCGTAAAAAGCTCAATAATACGTTGATGTCATTTTAAAGAAGAAACATTTGACATTTCAAATCAAAGGAAATCTTGAATGACCGTATTTTTTTACATTGCAGCCATCATTGCCATATTCTCGGCCCTTATGGTCATTACGCGCAGCAACATTACGCATGCGCTTTTGTACATGGTTGTTTCGCTGCTATCGACGGCCGTGATGTTTTTCATCGTCGGGGCCCCGTTTGTCGCCGCTCTGGAAATTATGATTTACGCAGGCGCTATTATCGTTCTATTCGTCTTCGTGGTCATGATGCTGAATTTGGGCCAAACGGCAATCAATCAGGAAAAACAATGGTTGGCCAATTCCGGCTGGATTATTCCCACTTTGCTTGTTTTTATTTTATTAATCGAAATGATTTACATCATTTTATCCGCTCCGACCAATCCCGCGGCCGCCACTTCCATTCCACCCAAAATGGTGGGCAAAGCCCTGTTCGGCACTTATTTGATCGGCGTTGAACTTTCCGCGGTGTTGCTCTTGGCCGGAATTATCGGCGCCTTTCATCTGGCGCGTAAAAAGAAACATGTGGTGCATCGCTTTTTACAGGAAACCAAAGGGAGCGAACAATGAGCTTTATTCCCTTAAACACCGGATTGATTATTGCCGGGATACTATTTGCCGTTGGCTTTGTCGGCGTGATGATTCGCCGCAATATGATCTTTATGCTGCTTTCTATTGAAATTATGATGAATGCCGCCGGATTGGCCTTTATTTTTGCCGGTTCGCGCTGGCAGGCACCGGACGGACAGGTAATGTTCATCTTCATTTTAACCATGGCCGCCGCAGAAGTAGCCGTAGGCCTGGCATTGGCCATGCAGCTCTTTCAAAAATTCAAAACCCTTGATACCGATGCAGCCAGTAACATGAGGGGTTAATATGTACAATCTTCTTTGGCTTGTTCCGACACTGCCGTTTATCGGTTTTTTGATTTTAGCTCTCTTCGGGAAACGGTTGGGAAAACGAGTAGCGTCTTTTATCGGCGTGGGCTCCGTGGGCCTTTCCGCCCTTATCACCTTGTTGATCGGTTTTGCTTTTTTAAACGATCCGCCGCAAGGCTACGTGTTTACACAAAAACTTTGGACGTGGATTACGGTCGATACGTTTAACGTCAATATCGCCTTGCATCTGGACGCCCTTTCTCTGGTTTTCATTTTTGTGATTACCTTCGTAGGCTTTTTCATCCACCTCTATTCCACCGAATACATGGATGGCGATGCCGGTTACAGCCGTTTTTTCGCTTACATGAATCTTTTCGTGGGCGCCATGCTCATGTTGGTTTTGGGCGACAGTTTATTGCTGCTCTATTTAGGCTGGGAAGGCGTCGGATTGTGCAGCTATTTACTCATCGGATTTTGGTACAACGATCCGGCCAACGGCTATGCCGCGCGCAAGGCCTTCATCGTAACGCGCATCGGCGATGCCGCCATGGCTCTGGGTCTGTTTTTATTGTTTACCAGTTTCGGAACACTGGATATTCAAAAAATTCTGCAAAGTGCTCCGCAAACCTGGCCCGTTGGTAATCACCTGGCCGTATTGGCCACTTTGTTGCTTCTGGGCGGTGCCGTCGGGAAATCGGCCCAATTACCGTTGCAGGTTTGGCTGCCGGATGCCATGGCCGGCCCCACACCGACCAGCGCCCTGATCCACGCGGCAACCATGGTTACGGCCGGTGTGTATTTAATCGCCCGCATGCACGGCTTGTATGAATTGGCTCCGATTTCCATGTTGATCGTGGCCATTGTCGGAGCGGCCACACTGTTAGTCGCCGGATTTGCCGCCCTGGCCCAAACGGACATCAAACGTGTTCTGGCCTATTCCACGGTTAGTCAAATCGGTTACATGTTTCTGGCCCTGGGGGTTGGCGCCTGGAGCGCGGGTGTTTTCCATTTTATGATCCACGCTTTTTTTAAGGCATTGCTCTTTTTAGGCGCCGGTGCGATTATTCTGGCCCAACATCATGAACAAAATATGTTTAAAATGGGCGGTCTGGCCAAAGCCTTACCGGTCACCTTCTGGACATTTCTGATCGCTTCCGGCTCTCTGGCGGCCGTTCCTTTAATTACGGCCGGTTTTTACAGCAAAGATGCCATTATTTGGGAAGCCTGGGCCGGCCCGGGCGGCAACTTTTATCTGTGGCTGGCCGCCGTATTCGGAGCCGTGCTCACCGGCTTTTACACCTTTCGCATGGTGTTTGTCACTTTTTTCGGCAAACAAAAAATCGAAGTCAGTCACCGGCCCAAATGGACGATTCACGTGCCATTGATTGTGTTAGCCTTTTTTGCGCTTTTCGGCGGCTTCATTGAATTTCCCGGTACGATGGGTCACATCACCTTATTTAGTGATTTCCTGAAATCGGCTTTACCGGTCGAAGGACATGTGCACGAAAGTGCCTCGCTCGAACTTTTTTCCCAGGTGTTAACAGCCGTTTTGGCTTTGTCGGCTATTTATGCCGCCTACGTTCTTTATCTCAAAAAAATGGATGTGGTTACGCGCTTTACTAATACGGCGTTCGGCTCTGCCTTGCAGAAATTTTTCTTATCCGGTTTAGGGTTCGACTGGCTGTACGAACGTCTGTTCATTCGGCCCTATGTTTGGATTGCTCGTATTAACAAACGCGATTTTATCGATTTGTTTTTTGTATTTTTGGCCTGGATTACGCGTCAGTTCCATTACCTTTTCAGCTACACCCAATCGGGTAGAGTGCGTCGGTTTGTTTGGGGCCTGGCCCTTGGAGCAGTGGTATCAATAACAATTGTGGTGTTCTTATGATATTAACATTTTTATTTGCCTGGTTACTTTTAGGCGGGTTGGCAGCCTGGCTTGCCGGACGTTGGAGCAAAGAAGCTCCGCGCTGGATTTCAATTTTTGTCCTAACCGTGCATCTTATTGTCACCGTAAAGCTGTGGATTACGTTTTTAGCCCAAAACGGACTGCAGCTCGGGCGCAATGCCTGGTTCATGTCCGTCCAGCTCCCGTGGATTCCACAATGGGGCATTGAATACCATTTGGCTATTGACGGCTTAAGCATTTTACTGTTGGTACTAACCAGTTTTCTGGGCCTTTTGGCCGTTGCCTGTTCCTGGAAGAGTATTCAGGACAAAGTCGGTTTCTTCCACTTTAACTTGCTGTGGATTTTGGCCGGCATTTCCGGCGTCTTTATGGCACTCGATCTTTTTCTGTTTTACTTCTTCTGGGAAATCATGCTCATTCCCTTGTATTTTTTAATCGGTATTTGGGGCCACGGCAATCGTATTTACGCCACTTTGAAATTTTTCATCTTTACGCAGGCCAGCGGTTTGTTCATGTTGATTTCCATCTTAGGCCTGTTTTTTATTCACGGCCACAACACCGGACACTACACGTTTAACTATCTGGAATTATTGGGCACCTCCGTGTCTCCCAAAGTTGCGTTTTGGCTCATGCTGGGATTTTTCCTGGGGTTCGGAGTCAAATTACCGGTTGTACCTTTCCACACCTGGCTGCCGGATGCGCATACCGAAGCCCCCACCGCAGGCAGCGTTGTTTTGGCGGGATTGGTTCTTAAGGCCGGTGCCTACGGTTTCATTCGCTTTTTGATGCCGCTTTTCCCGCAAGCCGGTCATGAATTTGCTCTGGCGGCCATGATTTTGGGCATTATCGGTATCGTTTACGCTGCGGTAGTAGCCTTTGCCCAAACCGATCTGAAACGTCTGGTCGCCTACACCAGCGTAAGCCACATGGGCTTTGTGCTGTTAGGTATTTTCGCCTGGAATCAATTGGCCCTGCAAGGAGCCATGATGATCATCATTTCGCATGCTCTAAGTACAGGCGCCCTCTTTATTTTGGTAGGCGATTTGTACGAACGGCTGCACACACGCGATATGGACAAACTGGGTGGTTTGTGGGACACGGTACCGCGTTTCGGCGGGTTCGGCATGGTCTTCGCCATGGCCTCGCTGGGCTTACCCGGATTGGCTAATTTTGTCGGCGAGATTTTGGTTTTGATGGGCGTTTTTCAGGTAAATACCGTCATTGCCGGATTTGCCACTTTAGGCTTCATTGCCGCCACAATTTATTCTTTGTGGATGATCCAGCGTACCTTTTTCGGAAAAAATTCCAACGGCTATCGGATTGCCGATGCTTCTTTACGTGAAATAACCATTCTCGGCTCTCTGGTTGTGGTTTTGGTTTGGTTGGGATTATTCCCCAATACGGTTTTGAAAACTTCGAAAAATGCGTTCCATCGCCTGCAGGAAATTGTTAACCGATCCGCCGTGAATCGTAGCGAACAGGTTACCTCCAAACCCGTCGGCTTGCAGGGTGTATCGGCAAAAAACAACCCCCAACCCGTTAGTGGCTTGAAATACGGAGATAAGAAATGACTTCGCTTGAAATATCCAAATTAATGCCGTTAATCATCGTGTTATTGACCCCTCTGGTGGGCATGTTGGTCATTGCCATAAAGCGCAACCATTTTTCGGTTATGTTTCTTTCCGTGCTGGGATTGGCCGTGGCTCTGGCCTGGATTCCTTCGGTTCGCCTTATTCCCATCACACGTATTGGCTCATTGTTAATTATTGATAATTACGCCTTGTTTTATTTTTCGATTATTTTCATGGCTGCTATTTTAATTATCATTGCTTCGTACGCTTATCTCGAAAAACGTTTTACAGGTAACAAGGAAGAATATTATTTGCTGATCGTAAGCGCAACGCTGGGATCGGCTATTCTGGCCGCCAGCAGCCATTTTGCCTCTTTCTTTTTAGGCCTTGAAATTTTAAGCGTTTCCCTGTACGCCTTAATTGCCTACTTGCGACAAACAAGCGAAGGCATTGAAGCTGCCATTAAATATTTGATTTTAGCCGCCGTTTCTTCCGCTTTCCTGGTTTTTGGGATGGCTCTGGTTTATTCCCAGGCGGGATCCATGAGTTTTAGCGGAGTAATGGTCTTTCTTTCGCAGGCAGGACGCTACAATCTCGTTTTGATCAGCGGTTTGGCCATGATGTTGATCGGTTTCGGTTTCAAAATGGCTCTTGTACCTTTTCATTTTTGGTCGCCGGATGTTTACCAGGGCGCTCCGGCTCCGGTGAGCGCATTTATCGCTTCGGTTTCCAAAGGCGGTATTTTGGCCTTGCTTTTCCGTTTTTTCGCTCAATACGATATTGTGCAATCCAAACCTTTGTTTTTGATCTTTGCCGGTTTGGCCGTGCTCTCCATGTTCGGCGGTAACCTTTTGGCTTTACTGCAAAAAAATGTCAAACGCCTTCTGGCCTATTCTTCCATTGCCCACTTCGGCTACATATTAGTGGCCTTCATGGCCGGTAATCATAATGCCGATTTCAGCGGAGTAGATGCAGCTACCTTTTACATCGTTTCTTATTTTGTTACCATCATCGGGGCTTTTATTGTGGTCGGTATTCTTTCCGATAAAGAACGGGAAGCTTTTGCCCGCAGCGATTTTCGCGGGATGTACTGGAAACACCCTTGGCTTTCCGTGGCTTTTTCCGCCATGTTGTTTTCACTGGCGGGCATTCCGCTTACGGCCGGTTTCATGGGAAAATATTACATTTTAGCCAGCGGAATCGGCAGCGGAATTTGGTGGTTGGTCATCGTGTTAATCATCAATAGTGCCATTGGTGTTTACTATTATTTGCGCGTGGTGGTTGAAATGTTTTCCCCGGCAACGGAGGGTGAAACTTCGCTTCAAAATTCGGCTAAAATCGGATTGATGAGCGGCGTGGTGCTAACGTTGTTGACCCTGGCTTTAATTTGGTTGGGTGTGTACCCCGGCGGCATTATTGCAGCGATTAAGGCGTCTTCACTGGTATTTTAGCCATTGCTCCGTCGAAAGCCGGATCTGCGAT
>CAZHIZ010000072.1:0-8717 GCA_964532875.1 uncultured Caldithrix sp.
ATGCGCAGTCTGGTGGAAGATTTCAAGATTGCCAGATATCAATTGAATTCCGCCCGTAACCGCTTTAAGACGCAAATCAATTTCAGTGCCCAGTTGCCCGATTACAGCGAAACCATCAGCAGCTTGCAGGACAGCAGCGGATTGCATTATTTCCCCGTCAAACAAGCCAATTTTTCTGGCAATTTGAGAATCTCACAACCTCTGCCCACGGACGGGAACGTTTATTTGGCGACCGGCCTGTACCATGTGCAGGATTTTTTCCGCCACGAACAATCGTTTCGCCTGAACACGCGCATCGGTCTGGAGCAACCCATCGAAGCATTTTACGCTTACAACCGCTTGAAATCCGCTTTAAAAATGGCACGTCTTAATTACAAACTTTCCAAAAAACGATTGTTACGCGCCCAACTGGATCTGGAATATCAGGTGGCGCAAACTTTTTACAACCTGTATTCGGCCATCGAAGGGGAACGGATTGCCCGGCAAACCCTGCAGCAGCAAGAAGAGGCCTACAAATTGGCGCTCAATAAATTCAAGGCCGGTGTAATCGCCGAAGTGGAAGCCCTGCAGATGGAAGTGGATTTGGGTCAGGCACGCAATAATTTCGATTTGGCCCGGGTCAAACATCTTTCCAGTGCGGATGCATTAAAACAATTGTTGAACATCGATTTGCAGGATTCGATTGTGGTCAATACGGATTTAACGTACCCGGTGGTGCATGTCGATTTGCAAAAAGCCGTTGAGTTCGGGCTGAAAAATCGTTTGGAATTGCAAGAGCAAACCATTTCCATCGAACAGCAAAAGTTGAATATTGCCCAGCTAAAAGCTCAGCATTTGATTACGGGTAACATTTCCGCTTACTACGATTTTATCGGGGTAAAGCAAGATCCCAGAACGTACCCCTTGCAAACAACGTTTAACAATGCCTGGCAAGAATTGCAAAGGCGGCCCGGTAACCGCGGAATTGCATTAACCATTAATATTCCCATCTGGGATTGGGGGGTTAATAAAAATCAGGTATTGGCATCGCAAGCTCAGTTAAAGAAAATGGAGCTGTCATTGAAAGATACGCGAGTTCGCATCATACGCGATATTCGCACTTCCGTCATGGAGCTAAAAACCAGTTTGCGGCGTTTACAACTTTTGGAAAAAAATGTTCTGGTGGCAGAAAAAAGTTTTGCTATCAGCAAAAAACGCTTTGCCAACGGTGATATTAACAGTCAGGCTCTGGCCCTGGACCGTAATCGACTGAGTCAGGCGTACAATTCGCGGTTGAACGCTTTGATTTCCTACAAATTACTTTTGGCGGATATTAAGCGCAAAACCTTTTACGATTTTGTGCACGACCATCCGGTAGAACTGGAAGCCTATCTGACAGAATAAACAGCGCGCAAGAAACGGGAATAAAAGGCCGGGCAACTGCGCTGAAAATTAGTAGAACAGGAATGACAGCGATTGCCATACAATGTGCGATACGAAATAAATCCTTTGGTCTTTGATTTTAATCAATGCTTTTGCTTTAAGTGAAGCTATTTTACAAAACAGCCATTAAATGAGGATATCTCATGCGAATTTTTGCTTTTATCGTTTTTGTTTTTTGGGGATTTTCAATCGCTGCGGCTAACACCGTGGTGCTTGAGCATAATCCTCAAAAAATTGTTTTTTCCAAAATCGGTTCTTTCGATCATGTGGAATATGAGGGGATTTTAAACGGTGCCCCGTTAGTAACACAACCCGGCGCACCGGATTTACCGGTGTACGTTTACAGCATTTTGCTAAATGCCGGGCAAACCGTTCGTTCATTTAAAATAACAGACTTGCAACAACAAGAGCTTGCCGGTACGTACGTCATCGATCCGTTCAGCGGGTTGTGGAGTCAGGAGCAGGAAACGCACACGGCGGTTCCCGATCCGGCTGTTTACCAAACGGATCGACGTTATCCGCAGGCCATCGTGAGATTTTTGGGCGTGCAGCATTTTAACGGGCGGCCGGTTGCCCATTTTGCCGTCTGGCCGTTTCAATACAATCCCCTGAAAAAGAAGCTTATTTTTACCACTCGCCTGCAAATCGAATATCAAACGGAAAGCAGCGGGCATAAAGGTGCACAACCTTACTTTCAGGCGGATCAGGAAGTGGCAAGACAATTGATTCGGCAAGCCCCTAACGGCCCGGGGATGAATGCCAAGTTTTCTTTGCCCGAACCGACGGATGCCATTGACCCTTCTGTTCTGGCCAGCGGGCTGATCGACCGATATGTTATTATTACCAGCGAACAATTAAAGAATTCGTTCAAGGCTTTGGCGCAGTGGAAAATCCAACGCGGCGTACCGACGGTCATTCGTACACTGGAATGGATTCGCAGCCATTTTAACGGTGTGGACGACGCCGAACGCATGCGCAATTTTATCCGTTGGTCTTACCAAAAACGGGGAACGCGCTACGTACTTTTAGGCGGCGATACGGAAATTATCCCCACACGCATGATTTACACGGGCAATTTTTCCTTTGCGGCGGATTATTATTTTGCCGATTTGGACGGGAGCTGGAATGCCAATCAAAACAATTTGTTCGGTCAGGCCAATGATGAGGTCGAAGGATACCCTGAAGTTTATGTAGGGCGTATTCCGGTAAGTACCGATCAGGAGGTAAGCCGTTTTACGCAAAAGTTATTTCGCTACGAAAAACTGGATTCATTAAAAGATAGCCATTTCCCTACCAATGTCTTGTATTTTGCGGCCAATTTGCAAAAGGTGAATGACGGGCGCGATTTGATTAACAAAAACATCGACCCCATGATCAATCCGAATTTCCGACGCACCATGCTCACGCAAAGTGCGGATATCGGGAGTGATGTTCAGGTTGCTCTAAACGCCCTTAATCAAAGTTACGGACTTATTTTTTCCGAAGGTCACGGCATTTATTTTACCTACCGGCCCGGGGCAAGAGGCTCCGATTTGTACAATTATCATTTGAATGAATTACACACACCGGATCCCGGCATCTGGTACATGGCCAGTTGCTACACCAATGACATTACCAAACGTTGTTTCGGAGAAGATTACATTCTCAGCCCCAAAGGAGGCGGCGTTTCCTATATCGGTAATTCAAGCTGGGAATATCCGTTTAGTGGGGTTTATCTGGAGAAAGAATTTTTTGATCTGGCTTTTAATAAAGGCTATTATCATTTGTCGGAGGCCCATTATCTGTCACGTTTGCCCTATTTGGGTTATCTGACTTTCGAAGGGCCGTCGCGTATCATCGTTTTTTCCACCATCGTACTGGGTGACCCGGAAATGCCCATCTGGACGGATCGGGTGAAAAATTTTAACGTGAAGCAAGAACTGGTCAACGATCGCACGCGTCGACTATTCGTTGTTACGGTGACACAAACCGATTCCGTGCATTCACCTGTTTCGGGCGCGGATGTGGTTTTGTACAAAAAAGGCGAGATTTACCGCATTTTACGCAGCGATGACAGCGGCCGTGCTTCTTTTGACGTGAGCGGAATAAATTTAAACGATGTTTTTCTGACGGTTTCCAAGCATAATTTTCGTCCGTGGCAAACCACCGTATCATTGACTCCGGACAACGGTTTTGCGGCCGAGCTAAGCAGTTTTCGGTTTGTTCAAATTGAGGGTAACGGGAACAATCAGGCCGAGCCCGGCGAACGATTCGATCTGTATTTGACCTGGAAAAATACAGGCAGCATACCGATTCAAAGCGAATCACCCGTCACCGTCAGCAATGCCTCCCCGTATTATCTGTTTGATCGGCTTGATTTTTATTTGCCGCACAGCCTTAATCCCGGGGATAGTATTGAAGCCGGCCCGTTCCCGTTTTCTGTGAGTACCAATATTACGAGCGATACCACATTGAGCGTACCGGTCTTCCTAAGCTCTTTAGCCGACAGAACGGTTAAAGAAAAAGTGGAATTTAGTGTATTTGTGCCCAGGTTAATTGTTGCCAGACAAAATGTGATTCCGTTAAAAGAAAACGATTCGCTTTCTACAAAAACCATGATGATTTTGCCAACGCTCCAGAACATCGGGCGGGGTGCCGCAAGAGACATCCGGGCAGAATTGGTTTCGAATGACTCCACGGTAATGATTTTAATCGATTCATCAAATGCGGATGAACTTGCGCCCGGCGCGGAAAAAGAGTTGAGCAAGGGATTTATCGTGCAGGCAGGAGAAAATTTTCAAAAGGCCCATTTAAAAGTTATTTTGCACGATCGTTCCGGATTGCAATGGATTTTTCCCGTGGATTTTAATGCGCCTGCACCGCCGGACACTTTGCAATTCCGCACCGACAATGAACAGGGTATTTTACTCTCCTGGCCAGCGGATTCCGGGGCCGACATTTTGGGCTACAACATCTATCGTACGGATGACTTAAAAAAACCTTTTGTTAAAATTACGCCAACACCGGTTCCTTTGGCCGGTTATTTTGTGGATAGTCATATTCAGAACGGGCAGACGTATTATTACACCGTTCAAACGGTTGATTCATCCGGCAATTTCAGTGCCTTCGGCGATACCCTGCGTGCCTGGTCCGCCTTACCTTATCAAAAAGGCTTCCCCATTCGTCCCAACGTAAAGGCCATCGGCTCGGAAGTGAGCGGAGTAACCTGTTTCGATTTGACGGGTGACGGCAAGAAAGAATTGATCGCTTCCGGCGGGAACGGGCAGCTTCATGTTTACGATTCAGCCGGTCAACTTCTGTTTTCCGTAGCGGGTTTGGAAGGCGATTTAACATATCCGGCGGTCGGTAATGTGAGCGGCTCTGAGAATAAGGAGATAGTCGTTTCCAGCTTTAAAGAGGGGCAGGATGAGAACAATATTTATGTGATTGACGGCTCGGACGGAACGGTTTTAGCGCAGTTCGATTTGCATTACAATGCGCCGTCTTCCGTGGTTTTGTCCGATTTGGATCATGACGGCTACGACGAAATATTGGTGTTGACGCATGCGGCCAATGCTCCGGAAGAACCCAAAGAAAGCCGTCTTTTTATTTTTAAGGACAGTTCCAATGTTTTAACCGGATTCAAAAATTGGCCTGCTGAAGGGTATGTGTTTGAGAACGATAAACTCTCCTTAGGGAATGTGGCGGTAGCCGATTTGGACGGTAGCGGAATGATGTCCGTTATTGTACCCACATTCCGCTCCAAACTGTACTGCTTTAATCCGGATACATCGGCTTCTCCGGTCTGGGTAAGGACATTGTCCGGAGGGTATTTGATGTCGCCGGTGAGCGTAGCGGATTTGAATGCAGACGGTCTGAAAGAGATTGTGCTGGCCAGCATCCGTAACGACAAATTGTACGTTTTGGATCATCAAGGTCATTTCTTTCCGGGTTGGGAAAACGGCAAAGATGTGCATGTAACCGATCCCTACGGACACAGTTCGCCGGCAATTATCGGTAATGTGGATGATGATGCGGAATTGGAGATTTTGTATGTGGGGCGGGACAGTATTTATGTTTTTAAGGCGGACGGTTCGGATGAACCCGGTTGGCCCAAAGCTTTTTTTAACGGCGAAGGATTTTATGACAGTGATCATGAAAATCTCGCGCCATATAACAGCCCTGTCTTGGCTGATATTAATCAGGATGACATTCAAGAGTTAGTCTTTCTGGATACCGACGGCTACATTCATGCTTTTAGCACACGAGACGGAGAGGACATTCCCGGCTTCCCTATTTTCACAAATAACGATCGGGTCAATGCCCAATCACCGGTGGTTGATGATATTGACGGGGACGGCGATTTGGACATTTTGACGGTCAATCACGAAGGTGTTTTGATGGCCTGGGATGCTCCGCAAAAATATATCGATCACACTTTTATTTTTTGGAGTCAGCCTTTGGCTAATGCTCAGCACACCGGAACTCTGGATACGTTAAAGTTGTCGCTAATCAGCGCTGTACAAAAAGGCGATTTCAATAACATAGCGCATAGTTTTTATTTGAAACCGAATTATCCCAATCCTTTTAATCCGCTTACGACGGTTGAATTTGCCTTGAAAAAACCTGCAATGGTAAGTTTGACTATTTACAACATATTGGGTCAAAAAATAGCCACACTTTATGATAACCGACTGCTGGGAAGCGGTGTTTATCGCAAGCAATGGGATGGCAAAAATCGTTTCGGGCTTGAACAGGCTTCCGGGATTTATTTTTTGAAGCTAACGGTCAAAGATTCCAGAAGCGGTCGGCTTTATTTTGAAAAGGTTAATAAGATGATTAAATTGAAATAAGTATTTAGTTGAACATGGGCAGTAAAGGGGGAATGAAGAATAATTCATCCCCCCTTTTTTAATGTGCATTAAAAGAACGGATTTCAAATTCGGTACATGAGGAAATATGAATCGGTGCGCATGGGAAATAGGTTTTGCGTAAGCCTCTGTGATCCCGGAATAAATATTTTCGGGTTGAAAATCCAGTAATCGATAAACGAAATCTTCAAAAATTTCGATGCGGGCATCGCCAGGTACATTTTGAATTTACAGGTACTCTTGTCCATTTTTTAGCTTGTTTGGATTAAAAAAGTGTTCGTTCCTAAACAGGTTTATTTTTGCACAAAAGGGGCGGAAAAAATCGTTGAAACGATTTCATCCCGCCCCCTATGTCATTCATTCGCGGATAAGCCCTAAACCGTTAAAACGGTTGAAATTCCCATCCTTATTTAATAAACACCATCTTGCCGATCTTTGTGTGTTTTTTGCTGACAAGGCGGTAAACATACGTCCCGCTGGATACCGTTAACGAGGCATCATTTGTGGCATCCCAAACAACCTGATGCTCGCCCGGTTGCAATAACACATTGTTCATCAAATGTTTGACCAAATTCCCTTTCAAATCGTAAATCAATATGGAAATGCGTTCCTGATCGGGAAGCTGAAACTTTAAAGTCGTTTGCGGATTGAACGGATTCGGGAAATTGGGGAATACGGCAAATTCCGTAGGAACCGGGACCTGAACCGTTTGAATTTTTTGATCAAACGTTTCGCTGTGACCATTGAAATTGACGCTCTCAAGACGATACGAATAAGTTTCGCCGGCTGCCACATTGCGATCGATAAATGTGTATTCATGTGCCATGCTGGAATTTCCGGCACCCGGGATTAAGTTTGCATTAATCTTTTGCCAATCCGCACTTTCACCGATTCGACGGTAAAGGTTAAATCCCAAATTGTCAATTTCCGATTCCGTTTTCCATTTTAACAGAACCTGCTCGGTGGATGCTTGCGCTTCAAAAGAAGACAGGGTTACCGGCAAGGAATTATCCTGTCCGTTGTTGGCATCGTCACCAAAAGTGAAATAACTGCCGGACGTTGTAAAAACCGCCGATTGAATGGTGCCACCGCTGGCATCGCCTACGCCATCGCCGCCAATGCTAATCCATTTTGTTCCGTCATATTGCGCCACATCCAATGCGGAGGGTACCTCCACGCCATCATTTCCATCCCAAGTGAGCGTTACTTGCAAATTGGCCGGTGTGCCGCCGCTACCTTGAATTTGCCAATAGCGGATCGTTGAGATGGCACTTAGGGTGGTATTGTCGATAGTGCTACCAATGGCGTGCGGATCGGAATTAAACTGTTCGACGGTTACGGTGTAATCGCTGCCCGAAACATCGGTAAATTTAACACCTACCGGTAAATATTCACCGTCTTTGGCCGTTTGGAACGTGAAATCGGCCGCTGAGCCAAGGGCAAATGTTTTAGCTACTTTGCCTTCCACATAACTGGCAGAGCCGCCGCCGGAAAACGAGGCGCTTGTACCCATGGAAAGGAGATATCCTGCCGTATTGAGTGCTCCGTCGGTTAAAGTTAAAGTTCCGTCAACCGTAATGTTGTGCCCCAAAGATATGCCGTTGGCATTGTTAAGAGTTAAATTGTAAAATGTTACGGCAGAAGTACCGTTAATGGATTGCGCTGCCGAACCGGCAAAAATTACCGTGCCGCTACCGGAATTAAAGTTTCCGCCGTTTGTCGTTAGCGTACCCTTTAATGTAGCATTAATCGGTGTCAATGTGCCCAAAGCCAAGGTGAGTGTTCCGGAAACGGTAATATCGGCGGCCGCAGTGACAGTAGCCCCATTATTGATAGTTAAATTGTTAAAAGAAGTCATGCCGGCCGGAATGGTTTCGGCAACGGAGCCGTCGAAAATCATATTGCCGTCGGTCGTGTACGTGTCGAAGCCATCCAGGCTAGTGCCACCCGTGTACAGTGTGGCCCCGGTTGTTAGAGTAAATGTATTGGTATTACTGGTGGTTATAGTTAGGGTGCCTCCGTTGAGGTCAACTATTCCTGCCTGGATATTCAAATCGCTGTTATTGCCAAAAGCGAGCCCCTGACCGTTTAAATCGAATTTTCCCGCAGTGACAATCAAATCCGCATTATCTTGAAGAGTAATGGTACCGGTACCGGAAGCAATGGCGCTTCCGCCTGCCGTATTAATGTGAATGTTACCATAACTAACACCGGTCGGAAGATCCTCACTAACCGAACCATTCATATAGATTGTACTTGAGGCATCCAAGGCATACGTGGCAAATCCGCTAAAGGACGACCCGCCGGTCGTTAACTGTGTCCCGGAGGCTAAGGTGAGCGTATTACTACCGTTTTTAGAAATTTGCTCTCCATTAAGATTCAATATCCCGCTGGCAATAGTTAAATTAGCTCCACTATCCAGGGTCAACGGCCCGGTAAGGGTAA
>CAZHIZ010000072.1:8817-15999 GCA_964532875.1 uncultured Caldithrix sp.
TCTACGGCCGGTGAAGCCCCGGAATTATTGTTAATTTGCACATTTGTGGGGGCAATAGAGGCGGACCATTCCGGCCCTACCGATTGTTGAGCATTGCTATTATATAAAAGTGTTGTGATTCCGCTACCCCAGGCAAAAGTACCTCCGGCTTCCGAAATAGTGCCATTTGTGATCGTTAATTGCCCGTTAACCTGAACCGTACCGGAAGCGATGCTTAAAAGCGCATTGGAAGCATTCAGTGTCATATTCGTCGTCTGCAAGGTATTGCCGGAACCGGGGTCGGCGCTGACTGTAATTCCGGAATTAAATTCAACCGTAGCCGGGGCCAAAGAAGCCGTGATGGGCCATTCGGCACTAACGGTTTTATTGGCGCTACCTTCATAAGAAAGAGTAGCGCCACTTAAATCGAGGGTCGTCGTGTTGTCCAGAATGATGCTTAAACTGCTACCGCCGCGGATAAATTTGTCGGAAATTGTGTATTGCACATCTCCGGAAAAAGTAAGACTGCGCGACAGGTTAGGCGAATGCTCCAGATCGTAAAAAGTAATGGCAGCGTCGCTGGAAATGGTCTGGTTGCCGATGGTATTAAATTGAAACAAACTGCTTCCCGCGTCAAAAGTCCCGCCGGTTTTATTGAAAACGGTGGTATTGGTACCGATAATCGTAATGATATGGCTTCCGGCGTAAAACGTTCCGCTGCTTAAATTAAAGGTACCTGTGGCAAAATTAACATTGACGGTATAGCTGCCACTTCCGCTAAGATTAAGATCCGTGAATTCGACGGTTCCCGTTCCGTTAATGGATTGAGCCCCGCTACCAGCAAAGGTAAAATTCGCTGCACCCAAGGAACCGTCGGTCATGGTTCCGTTCTGCGTGAAATCGCCGTTCAACGTCAATGTATATCCGTTACCGTCGTACGTACCTCCGCTTTCGATGGTTAAGCTGTTGATGGTGTACGTACCGTCGTTGGTGATGGTATGCCCGTCCTGAATAACAAAATCATCAGTAGCATTAATTGCAGAGGGTGAACTACCGCTTCCGGAACGATCCGTATTCCAGTTAGCCAAAGTGCCGAAATTGCCGCTACCCTGGGAATAATACGTTGTTGCCCAAAGAACAACGGGCATCAAAATCAAAATAAAAAGCACCGATGCCTTTGCTTTTAAATGATTATATGAGAACATGATTCCGCCTTTCATTAAACAGCTATTTTATTGAGTAATGATCGGCTATGGGAAAGAAAAATTGAGAAAAAAGATGGAAAATGGTAAGTAAATTTTAGAGGATCTACAAACGGGAAATGGTTATTCGTTTTTCATTACGAGTTAAGGGCAGCCGGTTCGGGCACCGCCGGGCCAATTCCGGATTTTTTTTACCCCTTCCCCGCAAACAGGCGCTGCCGTTAAGTCCTTTCCAATAAGATAAAGAAAGAGATTAAGTACCTGATAAGTTATTTTCTGCCATTTTTTGGCAAAACTTTTTAGCTCTGGCTTTGCCAAGCCTATATTAGGTGAGTCAAAGCTTTCCGTTTCCATTAACACCAATTCACTGCAAAAAAATAAGGATTTTTTTAACTGATTAAACGTTATTTGATTTCCAATAGCTGGACATCGAAAACCAACATTGCCTTGGGGGGAATAACGGGTGGATAACCTTGCTCTCCGTATGCCAATTGATAGGGAATAAAAAGGCGCCGCTTACCTCCGACATGCATGGTTTTAATTCCCTCTTCCCAACCCGGAATGACTTGCCCGGCTCCCAAAACGAATTGGAACGGTTTATTACGGTCTAAAGAGCTATCGAATTTTTTACCATTCATCAACCAGCCGGTGTAATGCACAACAACGGTTTGTCCGCTTTGCGGAACCGGCCCGTTGCCCTGAACGATATCGACATAGCGTAACCCCGAAGCACTTGTGAGGGCATCTGCCGGAATACGGATATTTTGTCCCGCTTTGATTTCGTTTTTGATAGTGGCTTTTTCTTTACCTTTGGAACAAAAGAAAAGAAAAAAAGGCAGGCTAAAAATTAACAGAATTTTCAAATACCGCATGGTGTTAACCCCTGATTGGTTTGCCTATTCATTTTTGCTTTATCCCGAGAGAGGCAAAGAAGGTGCGTCCTTAAATCCCCTGAGGGACCGGCAGGCGTATCGGAAAGCCTGCAAAATGAATACGCAGGTTATCGATTTGCATTTTAAAAAATAAAATAAGCCGTGATTTTGTAAAAAACAAATAATTTACAGTTTATTTTTATTTGGTTATGATATTTACCTTTGGTTGAATTTTAACATTTTTACGATTATTTTCCTTGAAGAACGGAGCGTCGTTCTGTTCGGACTGTGGAGAAACTAAAAATGAAAAAAAGAAAATGCCAAAGGACAGGATATGTTCGGATTTGAAAATAAGCACGTCTTAGTGACGGGCGGAAGTCGCGGAATCGGAGCGGCCGTCGTCAAGTTGTTCAGTAAATTGGGGGCCGGGGTTGCCTTTAATTATCACAAGAATATTCGGGCGGCCGAACAATTGGCTAAAGAATGCCGTAAATTCGGTACGGATGTTTTTTTCGATGAATGTGATGTGCGCGACTATCACGACGTGGATGTGTTTACTAAAAAATCAATTAACCATTTCGGTACAATTGATATTTTGGTAAATAATGCCGGTATCTGGGAATATGGTCCCATTGAACAACTAACCGTTGACCAGTGGCGTAAAACCATTCAAACCAACTTAGACGGCACTTTCTATTTTACCCGTGCTATTGTCAGGCACATGCTGCAAAATGGAATTCACGGAACAATCGTAAATATTTCTTCTACGGCCGGGCAAAGGGGCGAAGCGTACCATTCCCATTACGCCGCAACCAAAGGGGCCGTAATTGCTTTTACGAAGTCGTTAGCCGCCGAATTAGGGCCCAAAGGCATTCGGGTAAATTGTGTGGCACCGGGCTGGGTAAAAACAGACATGTCCAAAGAAGCCTTAAAAGAGCAAGAAACAGAAATTGTTGCCGGTATTCCTCTGGGATTTATCGGAGAAGCGGATGATATCGCCGGGCCGGTTATTTTTCTTTCTTCCAATTTGGCCCGTTACATCAATGGCGAAATTCTTAATGTAAACGGCGGAAATGTCCTTTGCGCGTAACAATCATGGAGGTGAATCATGACTCGAGACGAAGCGTTGGCTATTTTAAAGGAATACACCAAGTCCGAAAGTTTGCTAAAACATGCTTATGCCGTAGAAGCGGCCATGCGTGCTTATGCCCGTAAATTTGGTGAAGATGAAGAATTGTGGGGTGTGGTAGGATTATTGCACGATTTTGACTATGAGATGTATCCCGAAGAGCATCCTATGAAAGGGAGCGAAATATTGAAAGAAAAAGGCGTTTCGGAAGAAATCCGTACGGCCATTTTAGGGCATGCCGATTACACCGGGGTACCGCGTGAAACCTTAATGGCCAAAACGCTGTATGCCGTTGACGAGTTGAGCGGATTTATTGTTGCGGTTACATTGGTGCGGCCCAATAAAGCGCTGAGCGAAGTAAAAGTAAAGTCCGTTAAAAAGAAGATGAAAGATAAAAGTTTTGCCGCTAAAGTTAATCGCGATGAAATCCGTCAGGGTGCCGAAGAACTGGGAATCCCTTTTGAGGAACACGTGCAATTTATGATTCAGGCGCTGAGCGGCGTGGCGCAGCAACTGGGATTAAATCCGTAAGAACGGCCCAAAGATAAATGCTGCGGGGAAACGAATCTCATGCATAAGGACGATATTGTAGTGGTTAGCGGTTTGCCTCGTAGCGGCACTTCCCTGATGATGCAAATTTTGCAGGCCGCCGGTATTCCTTTGTTAACGGATGGGCAGCGCCCGCCGGACGCGCACAACCCCAAAGGCTATTACGAGTTTGCACCCGTAAAAAAATTGGCGGACGATTCCTCCTGGTTACCTGGGGCGCGGGGCAAAGCCGTGAAAATCATTTCCTATTTATTGCCCCACTTGCCGGCCGATTACCACTATTTAATCTTATTTATGAATCGGGATATGCGAGAGATTATCGGCTCTCAAAATAAAATGTTGCTTGCCTCGGGTAAGCCACTGGGTAAATTGAGCGATGCCCGTTTGGAAGAGCGTTTTGCGATCCACTTACGGGAAATTCACCATTGGCTTGCCCGCCAAACCAATGTGGATTTCATGGATGTGGATTTTAATAGCTTGATCACGCAGCCTCAAGCTACGCTGAATATGGTTTGGCAGTTCTTATCTTTGCAATCAGCTATGGATGGGGTTTTGAACGTTGTGGATCCCAATTTGTACCGCACTCGCCGAAGCGCCGATCATCTATCCGGCGAATAATGTTTGAACCATTAAACGGAATGAACTAAATTCCCGCCGAATTTTAATGAAAAGGAACGACATGGGCTATTTGATTTTTGTTTCTTTATTGTGGGGCTTTTCATTCGGTCTAATTAAAAACCAGCTCAGCGGTCTGGATGCCAATTTCGTTTCGTTTGTTCGTTTGAGTTTGGCCTTTTTGATTTTTTTGCCTTGGCTGAATATTAAAAACGTCAAAAATAAAGGCATGCTCCTTTTAATCGGTGCCGTTCAATTCGGGTTTATGTACATTGCCTATATTTTTTCATACCGGTATTTGCAAGCGTATCAGGTGGCGTTATTTACCATATTCACACCGATTTACGTTGCCTTAATAAATGACGTTTTGTGGAAAAAATTCAATCCGCTTCATTTGGCGGTAGCTTTGACAGCGGTCATAGGTACGGGAATTGTCCTTTGGAACCAGGCGCTGGAACGGGTTGTCTGGATGGGATTCGGTTTGGTGCAAATTTCCAACATTTGTTTCGCCCTGGGGCAGGTTTTTTATCGGAAATATCGGGGCGGGCAAACGCGTTTAAAAAGCGAAATGCAAGTTTTCGCCTTGCTTTATTTAGGCGCGGTTATCGTAACGGGAAGCGCCGCTTTAGTGACAACGGATTGGGCACATTTGGTAGTGCGTCCATCGCAATGGTTGACTTTTGTTTACCTTGGCATTGTTGCCTCGGGCGCGGGCTTTTTTTTGTGGAACTTCGGAGCGACCAAGGTAAATGCCGGATCGCTGGCCGTATTTAACAATTTGAAAATTCCGCTGGCAATCCTGATTGCCTTGCTCTTTTTCGGCGAACATGCTCATATCGCTCGCTTGGTGATTGGCGGGACAATAATCGCGGCGGCTTTGTGGTTTAACGAAAAACGAGCAATGATGGAAAGGTCTGCGACCGAATTCGAATGATTTTGGAAACGAATCAGAAAGTGAGAATCTGTTAGAATCGCAATAAAAACATGATCTCTAAAAAAAATTTAACATCGTTTGGAATTTTTACTAAATTCGCACTTAAAATTTACATGATATGCGGTTACGTAGCGCTCCATTTGTAGCGCAAACGGCTGGGCACAGCCTATATTAAAGATAACAGTAAAATATGACGATAGGTCTTTTATTCTTTAATGATTTAATTAAAATGGATTTTACGGATGCGCTTTTACATTGCTTTTTCTAAACACTGTCCTAAGTGTAAACGAGAAGAATTAACCCGAATACCGCGCCATAGCTGGATGCGTTACATTCCTTATTCCCGGCTTTACGAATGTAATTTTTGCCGAAGCGATATTTTGGTTATCAAAAAACATAATAAACATAGCGACGAGCCTTACAAATAATCATCTCATCTCTTCGGCTGAGAAAATTTGACAAAGCGCCTACTGACGACTATTATTATCTTCTTAATTTAGGCGGGGCACAGATACGATTCCAAGAATAGCAATAACGGGATAACCATGCGAATTCCGCAAAACGAAAAAAATCCATCGGACTTTATCTGGGGGACATCGCATCCTTACAACCGCTTTTCCGATTATCAGCGCAAACGGTACGGGGAACGGGTTCAAAAAGTAACGGTGGATGCCGGCTTTACCTGCCCGAACCGTGACGGCACAAAAGGCCTTGGGGGCTGCATTTACTGCAATAACGAAAGTTTTAATCCGGGTTACAACAGCGCCTCAAAATCCATCACTTTACAAATCGAAGAAGGCATCGAATTTTTAAAACGGCGCTACAAAAACGTTCGAAAATTTATTGTTTATTTTCAACCCTACAGCAACACTTACGCACCGCTGGATATCCTTAAACGTTATTATGAAGAAGCGTTAAGCCATCCGGAAGTGGTGGGGTTAACCATCGGTACGCGCCCGGATTGCGTGGATGAAGCCAAAATTGCCTATCTGGAAAGCTTAGCGCGCGACTACGATATTACCATTGAATACGGACTGGAATCGATCTCCGATCAAACATTAAAGAGAATCAATCGCGGACATGATGTGCGCTGTTATTTGGAAGCCTTAGAGTTGACGAAGAATCGCGGTATTAAAATTTGCACCCATATTATTTTCGGTTTTCCCTGGGAGAATGAAGATTTGTGGTTGCAAACGGCGCAATGGCTTTCGGATAAGCCGTTCGATTTTTTGAAAGTGCATCAACTCCATGTGGTAAAAAATACGGCCCTGGAACGATTGTATCGGAAAAAGCCGTTTGATTTTCTCTCCCCTGAGGCCTACATCGATTTGATTATCCGATTTTTAGAGCGATTGAATCCGCGCATTGTCATTCAACGATTGTTCGGGGAAGCCCCGCCCCGCACGCTTGTCGCCCCCCATTGGGGTGTGCGAAACACACAATTGGTGCAAATGTTGGAGCACGAAATGATTCGAAGAAATACCTGGCAGGGCAAGTATTTTAACGGATGAAAAACGATCGGGCCGGAGAACAGAACATCAATTGGAAAATTTTTTGGAAAAACCATTAAATCCGGTAATATTCGTCTTTTTAGTTTTTCTTTTCGCAAATATGTCTTCCACTTCATTTATTTTTTATTTGACTTTTGATTCTGAATTTCTTAATAAATGTTCAGTTTAATCCCCGTATTTTAATAACATACTTAACGCTGAAGACTGTGTCTGCTCTGAAGTTGGAACGTGCGTTTCGTTTTAAATTGTGTATTTGAAGATCAATAAAAATTGAATTTGACATCATCTAAAGCACGGAGTAAGAATTTTGAGAATAAAAATTCGTCTTTCAGCAAAACGTCCAATTGCCTTAGATTATCAATATCCATTACAATTGAGAGCCCTGATTTAC
>CAZHIZ010000073.1:0-15587 GCA_964532875.1 uncultured Caldithrix sp.
AAATCCTGCCGCCAATCAACCGCTTCCCTCTCAATTAATAAATATTCTTTTTCACGCCTTGCCCGCACTCCCTTTCCAAATCATTGATGCGTGTTTCAAATATTTGCAACAATTTGTGCAACAGGCGGATGTCGCGCTGCTCGGCCATGGCCCTTCCGATCAATCTGCGAAAGCGGGTAACAAAATTGTCGATACCGTCCCGCGGGACGAATTGTACCAGTTGCAAAGCCTGCGAAAGATGTTCGTAAAATTTTTCCAACTCGTATTGACTAGCCAAATGATATTCGTAGTGCAGCTCGGCTTTTTGCAAATGTTGGAAAAACGTATGGGCGTAAATCATCACGGATTGGGCCAAATTTAACGCCGGGTTTTGCGTGGCCGTTTGAATGGTAGAATGCAAATGACATTGCAAAATTTCTTCATTGGTCAACCCGGAACTCTCCCGTCCGAACACAATGGCCACCGGATGCTCTAAGGCGGCAGCCAACAATTTTTGGGCAATCTGTTCCGGGGAGAAAAAGGGGAATTTGAAGTGACGCCGACGCATGGTTGTGGCCACCGTTAAACGCATGGGCGCCACGGCCTGCTTAAAATCGTCGACAATGGCCGCCTTTTGCACGATATCCATGGAACGATGGGCCAGCATGCGTACTTCGTCATTGTCCAGCGAGCAGGGCTTGACCAAAATCAGTTTTTCAAATCCCATGGTTTTGATGGCGCGCGCCGCAGCGCCCACATTTCCCGGCGACTCCGGTTCCACCAAAATAAAATGTACGTTTTGGCGAACGGCTTTAAATTTTTCGCTCAAAGCAATACGCTGACTCATCTTTCTCTCCGCTGTTTATTCCAAAGCAAAAGGCACCGCTTCCACCACTTCGATTTTTTGCGGTGATACTTCGGCGCGATAGGGCAACACTTCCACACCCGCCTCGTAAGCCGCACGTAATCCCCGGGCATAGGCGGGGTCAATATGGTCGGCCGGTTTGAACAGGCTGCCGTCGCTACGCTGAATTAAAAACAACATCACGGCCCGATGCCCTTGACGAACCATCTCCGTTAATTCCTGCAAATGCTTCAAACCGCGTTTGGTAACGGCATCCGGAAAGCGGTAAAAGCCGTCAGCTTCCACCAAAGTTACATTTTTAATCTCCACAAAACATTTTTGGGAGTCGCGCTCTAACAAAATATCCACCCGGCTGTTTAGCCCGTATTTACGCTCAGTATGCAAAACATCATAACCCTGCAATTCCCTGATGACGCCCTTACGGATACCTTCGGCCGCAATCTTATTGGCCAGAATGGTATTAATGCCAATCCAGCAACGGCCGTTGTGCACCATTTCCCAGGTGTATTTTAATTTCCGTTTTGGATTATCGGAGGTACTTAACCGCACTTCCCAACCGGGGGTGTCGCACGTTTTCATACTTCCGGAATTGGGACAATGGGCCGTTACGACTTCGCCCGTTTCCAATCGCACATCGGCTAAAAATCGTTTGTAGCGTTTAATCAATCTTCCGGCAATTAATTCCTGTTCGAATTGCATGGTGCCCGCTCTTTCTTCTTTAACGTAAACCGTTTGTTTGCTGCCCGTTTGTGCTTTTTTCTTTGGTTTAAGAAACGGTGTAATTTAACGGATTTTGTGCTGAGATCAAAAAGCAAGGCGCCAGCGGACGGGATCATTAAAAAATAATCTTTATTATTTAATTGCTGCACACACTTAAAAATTTTTTCGTTTTTTGGAATAAAAAACAGGGGGCCTTCGTTTAATTGCATCTGTTTGACATGTAACAAGTAAAAATAAAAAGGAGATGCACTATGTCCGTACAAGTAGGTCAACAAGCACCAGATTTCAAAGCAACGGCTGTCATGCCGGATAATTCTTTTAACGACAACTTTTCTCTGAAAGACTATCGCGGTAAATATGTGGTGGTCTTTTTCTGGCCGTTGGATTTTACCTTTGTTTGCCCCACGGAAATTTTGGATTTCAACAAATACCTGCCGGAATTTGAAAAACGCAATACGCAGGTCATCGGTATTTCCACGGATTCGCAGTTTAGTCACCTGGCCTGGAAAAACACCCCCATCGAAGAAGGCGGTATCGGTAATGTTCAATTCCCCTTGGTTTCCGATTTTACCAAACAAATCAGCCGTGATTACGGCGTTTTGGTGGAAGAAGCCGGCGTGGCCTTACGCGGTTCCTTTTTAATCGACAAAGAGGGCGTGGTACACCATGCCGTGATCAACAACCTGTCATTGGGCCGCAATATCAAAGAAATGTTGCGCATGGTGGATGCCTTGCAGCATTTCGAAAAATACGGCGAAGTTTGCCCGGCCGATTGGGAAGAGGGTAAAGAAGCAATGAAGGCCAGCCCGGAAGGCGTAAAAGAATATTTGTCCAAACACGCCGATGAGTTCAAGCTGTAAAATAACCGTTTAAATAAAATGGTAAAGGCGCGGGACTTGTTCTCGCGCCTTTTTTTATGGGCCGCCACATCGTGGCAACAGGCCCTAACCACAGCGTGGTTTAAGAGACTCTTTGGGGATTTGCCGTATTCGCCATCGTTTTTGCGCAAAGTCGCACCGACCTTTTTCCCGCCCTCTCAAAGCTTAAAAAATTAATAGACATTAAATTAAACATTTCTTAATTTTACGGCGGTTAAAAAATAGAAAGGAGCATTACAATGGCTTTCGATTTAGATATGATCAAACGCGTCTACGATACGCTTCCCAAGCGCGTGGAAAAAGCACGTGCCTTGCTGAACCGCCCTATGACGCTGGCTGAAAAAATTTTGTATGCCCACCTGTACGAAGGGGATCCTGCTAAAGTGTATCAGCGTGGCAAAGATTACGTGGAATTTGCCCCGGATCGCGTGGCCATGCAGGACGCCACTGCGCAAATGGCTCTTTTACAGTTTATGATGGCCGGAAAAGAAAAGGTGGCTGTACCTTCCAGCACTCACTGCGACCACCTGATTACAGCCAAAGTCGGTGCGGAAAATGATTTGAAAGTGGCTTTGGACACCAATAAGGAAGTGTACGATTTTCTGGAAACCGTTTCCAAAAAATACGGCATTGATTTCTGGAAACCGGGCGCCGGAATCATTCATCAAGTGGTTCTGGAAAATTACGCTTTCCCTGGCGGCATGATGATCGGAACCGATTCGCACACACCCAATGCCGGCGGTTTGGGTATGGTCGCCATCGGGGTGGGCGGTGCGGATGCCGTTGACGTAATGGTCGGCATGCCCTGGGAACTGCTCTTCCCCAAATACATCGGCGTAAAATTAACCGGTAAACTCAGCGGCTGGACCGCACCCAAAGATGTCATTCTCGAAGTCGCCGGACGATTGACCGTAAAAGGCGGTACGGGTTACATTGTCGAATATTTCGGCCCGGGGGCACGACAAATTTCGGCCACCGGCAAGGCTACCATTTGTAATATGGGTGCCGAAATCGGTGCTACCACCTCAACCTTTGGCTACGATGACCAAATGGCCGAATATCTGCGTGTAACCGGCCGGGAAGACGTGGCCGAACTGGCGGACAAAATCAAAGAATATTTGACCGGAGATCCGGAAGTGTACGAGCATCCTGAAAAATATTTCGATCAGGTCATCGAAATCAATCTTTCCGAGCTGGAGCCGCATCTCAACGGCCCCTTTTCTCCCGACCGCGCCTGGCCCGTTTCCAAATTAAAAGAAGCGGTTGAAGAAAACGGCTGGCCGGAAAAAGTAGAAGTGGGTTTAATCGGCTCGTGCACCAACAGTTCCTACGAAGATATTACTCGCGCCGCCTCCGTGGCCAAACAGGCTATCGATAAAAAAATTCCCGTTAAAGCGGATTTCATGATTACACCCGGCTCGGAGCAAGTGCGTTACACCATCGAACGGGACGGCTATCTCGATATCTTCCGCAAAATAGGAGGCAAAGTGTTGGCCAATGCCTGCGGTCCTTGCATCGGTCAATGGGATCGCGAGGGCATCGATGAACGGCCCAATTCGATTGTGGATTCTTTCAACCGTAATTTTAAAAAGCGCAACGATGGAAATCCCAATACCTATGCCTTTGTCACTTCACCGGAATTGGTCACGGCATTCACCATTGCCGGAACTTTGAAGTTCAACCCCATTACCGATACCCTGACCAACGAGAACGGGGAACAGGTGAAGTTGGAAGAACCCAAAGGCATGCTTTACCCGCCCAAAGGTTTCGAAGTAAAAGACAAAGGTTTTGAACCGCCGGCGGAAGACGGCAGCAAAATCGAAGTTAAGGTTGCCCCCAATTCCGAACGCTTGCAATTGCTCACCCCGTTCGAACCGTGGGACGGCAAGAATATTACCGGCATGAAATTGCTCATCAAAGCCAAAGGCAAATGCACGACCGACCACATCTCGCCGGCCGGCCCCTGGTTGCGCTATCGGGGACATTTGGACAACATTTCCAACAACCTGCTTACCGGAGCCGTGAATGCCTTTAACGATCGCACCAACTACGTTAAAAACCAATTAACCGGCGAATACGGCCCGGTACCGGAAGTGGCCCGCGCTTACAAAGCCAAAGGCATCCCTTCCATCATCGTTGGCGACGAGAACTACGGTGAAGGTTCTTCCCGAGAACATGCCGCCATGGAACCGCGCCATCTGGGTGTGCGCGTCGTTTTGGTGCGTTCTTTCGCCCGCATTCACGAAACCAACCTCAAAAAACAGGGCATTCTGGCCTTAACCTTTGCCGATCCTGCGGATTACGATAAGATTTTGGAAGACGACACATTCGATACGCTCGATTTGACGGAATTCGCCCCGGGCAAACAATTAACGCTGGTGGCCCACCATGCGGACGGCACGGATACGATCATTAAGGCCAACCATTCCTACAATGAAACACAAATCGAATGGTTTAAAGCGGGTTCGGCCCTGAATGTAATTCGCTCTAAAAACCAAAAGAATTAAACATCAGAACATTGCAACAAACACAAAAGGCTGCCACAGGCAGCCTTTTTTAATACATCCCGTTCTAATTCAGGTTTCTCAGGTAAAAGTGCGGCCTTTACCTGAGCACGACCATTTTAATTATTTTCGTATGATATCCTTGCAATCGACAAAAATAAATGCCCGCAGCAAGCCCCGAGGCATCAAAGACCACGTTGTGCCAGCCCGGGCTTTGAAAGCGGTTTAACAATGTGCGAACCTTTTGCCCCAACGTATTGTAAACCGTAATCGTAACTTTTTCCGCTGCCGGCAAATAATAGCTAATCTGCGTCCGGCTATTGAAAGGGTTGGGAGCATTTTGCAGCACAATTTCACTAAAACGATTTCGTACGTTAAAATATGGTTCCGCTTCAAAATCAATCGAATCCAAGGTGAATATTTTAGCCCAAATGTCAAAATTGGTTCCGCCCAGGCGATTGCTTTGGTAAGTTAAAAATAAATGATCCCCGTTAATTGTAGTCGAATAATCAAGAAAATCTCTGTCAAAATAGTCATATCCGGTCACCGGTAAAAATTGCAAAAATCGATATGCCCGAATGATGTTTTTATTGTCATTTAAATAATACCCAACAATAGTTGAACCGGATATTCTGGTAGTCAAAAAAAGTTTTTTGTTTTTAAATTTTACAATAGACAAAATGCCCGGTTCATAATCCCAATAGGACCAATTGTTTACAATTCTGTTGGTAAAAATCACCGGTTTGCCGTTTATGGAATAATAGCGTTTTAAAAGTAATTTATTGCTTACCAGAGCGATTGCAAATTCATCCTTCGAAATCATCCGACAGTCTATTTTTCTTAAACCTATCACAGGAGGACTAACAAGGAATGCACTATCCAGAGGGGCACCGTTGCTCGAAAATATCTGGCCGTAAACCACACGGTAATACCCTTTCTCTTGTACCCAGACCATCAGGTAATTCATGTCGGAACCGGCGCTAATGGCCAAATCCCGAATCGATTTTACGCTGTCGCTCGGAAAAATTTTGATGGGCTTGGAGAAATAATTAAAAGTCCGATTAAAACGTATGCCATACACATGAGAAATTTCCCCCCAATCCACCCAATAAAAAAGGATGCCATTTAATCCGTTACACGACAAACGGATTTGAACATTCGTATAATCGCTGAATTGCATGACGGGTTCCCCGTTCCCGTCCAATTCTCCGGAAGATTTGATGCGTTGCAGATACAATACATTTTGATAAGACCACTGCCCTTTTTCACGCCGCACATAGGCCACGACAAACGTTCCGTCATCAAAGGCATTTGCCGCGAAATGTGGCCTTCTCCCATCGAACCCCTTTACCGCTGAAATGGGAAAATCTTTACCCAAAGGTTCGCCATCCGCCTGGTAAACTCTTCCGAATAGCTGATAATCGCCGTTACGTCGATCCAGCCAGATAATCAACGTTTGACCTTTGCTGTTAGAAACCGCCAGAGGGTGAATTTGCGCTCCTTTGGAAGAATCTTCCACAAAGGATTTCAGCGCTCCGGCCTGTGCAAAATCTTCTGTGTATTCCTGCAAATAAATATCTTCATCGCGATGAATAAATTTGCTAAAGACAACCTGTATCTTTCCCCGCTGAGCATTGCTCAAGTACACTTTTTCGGCTGAAATAGCCTTGCCCTGGGCCGTATGCAAGGCTGTATCCGGGCTAAATATCGTACCGCTGGTATCGATACGAACCAAACGGGGCGCTTGGTTACTCAAACTACCAAACGAAGCAAAAAAGCGATCCCGACCGTTGCTACTGCACGAATAAACTCTTCGATCCGAATTCCAATTCAAAATGTCTTTTACCAAAAATTGCTCTCCAACCGGCCCGCTCCCGAAACGAAATAAACGTCCTTTTGCGCTGCCCCTAAGTGGGTACCAAAGGATGCAATACACGCCATCTCTGGTTGCTGCAATAAATGGATTTCTGTTTCCCCCTTCCTGATTGGGATCACTGATTAAAATATTACCGCCGATTTTCCGGCCCTGCTTGTCAATAAATTGCAAATAAATGTTTGATTTGCGACCCGTTTGTTTCACATAAGCTACCGCAAAATGACCGGCAGAGTCCACGGCAACGCCCGGCACGCCACGTTGTCCTAATCGGGCATTGGATGAATCTCCGTTAATGCTGATGTAATCACTTAAAGCCTGCCCCTCCTTATCGAAAAGACGCGCCTTCAAATTGCCGAAAGAATTAAAGCCTGTTTGCCAGACCACCATAAACCGACCGCCCGGCGCCATGGCTACGGAAGGAAATTTTGAATTTTGCCCCAAAGGAGAAATTGGCAGAACAGAACCTATTTTTTCCCCGTTCAGGCCAACCAATTGAGCAAATACATTTTTATTTTGTGGAGACCAGGTAATAACGAAACGCCCGGCATCACTGGCCGCCACTAACGGGTAGCTATCGAAGTCCTGAGCACTGGCATCCAAAAAAATATTATGCCCTACTTTTTTGCCCTGGGCATCAAAAACCTGAGCATAAACCTGACGGAATCCGTTGCGTTTGTCAATCCAGGTAACGCAAAAATACCCGGAGCTGTCCACGGCAACGGCCGGATACATCTGATCGGAACCGTGCGTACCGCTTATCGTATTCACCAGAAAGTCGTTTTTCCAGACAGGCAGTTGCCTCAAATTTTGCGTATGGCCGCCCAAACTGAAAATGATTAATAAAAAAAACGCCCCGATTATTTTTTTTCTAAAAGCATCAAACGTTAAATCCGGTAACATAAGCCACCCATCCCGTTTTGTTTAATCCTCTAAAAATCGTTAAAAATAAAACGCCAGGCCCAAACCGATCTGTGTTTGCACATCCGTACGTTTAAATCCGCTTTGGGCACCTTCCGTGTAGTCTTCCGTCTTTTTTTGATACGAATACGTGGCTTTGCGTGTGGCATACTGGAACAGAATAAACGCATTGAGAGACAAAGCATTGTTAAAATAATATTCCGCGCCAAAAGCGCCGTTTGCCGTAAAAGGAGAATTGAAGTCCTCTAAAAATTCAGGAGCATTGGTGCGTACCTGCGCCTGATTATTTTGTTGTGAGCTGCTTTCTTCCGTGTTAAAATCTCCCGAGGCGAACGTTTTGCCCAGACCGAATTGCAAATACGGAGCGACTTTGTGCATCTCCCGTTTCAACAAATAGGTGCGCACACCAATGTCCAAACATAAGCGTTTTAACGAGCTGGAATAGTCGTATTCGTAAAACGAATTTTGAAATTGACTTTGATAAGGCGGATAGTCTTTCTCGTGAATATAATTCCGGTTGTCTACAAAGCCGTTGTAACCAATGGATAAAATCAAACTCAACTTACGAAGGATGAAAAAATCGAAATGGGCCCGAAGTGCGCTAAACTGTACTTTTTTGTTAACCAAATCGATCATCGTGGCATATCCGCTCATTTTTATCGCATACAAATCACCGGAATAATACGGCACATAATCAACCCCGAAAGCGAATCGCTCAAAGGACTGTTTAGGCTGGTTTTCGTTTTCCTGCGCAAATGCCCACCGGGGCAGGGCTAACGATAAAATGAAAATGAGAAAAATAATAGCGGAACGCATGGCACGCCTCCTTTCCAAAACTTTAGGCTTACAGAACGAACGCCTTTACTTCCGACGAACCGTGTTATTTAAATCGGCTTCTGCAAAATTAAATTGGTGTTATCGTTCCGAATAACGTAGCGATGAAGAATTTCCCGTTTGCATTTTAATTATGATATCCTTCTCCGGCCAAAGCGCAAGCAGAAATCCGCAAATGCCATTTTGCAGAAGTCTTGTTTTTAAAGGATGGGAGGAGTTCTCTATTTGTCGCTAATTTACAAATGGGAATTTGATTTTCCAAGAGAAAATTCCGGCTCTTTTTAAATAAAAAAGGAGAGAATTATCCGTTTTCGGAACTTAAGCGGGCCATTTGCAAAATGTAAAAGCGCAATTGTTCTTGTTCAGCAGCGCTCAAGGGTTGTTGTTCGATTTTCAAAATGCGTTCCACATCACGCAAGGCGCGCATGACATTAACCGGCAATTCACTGGTCCCCTGCGTAGCGCTGCCTAAAAACTGCACGGCCGCCAGTAAAAACTGCTTTAGATTTTCATCGCTCAAATTCTGTAATCCGCTGCTCAATTGGGAAGAAGTGCGTTGCAGACGGCTCAAATTATGGTCGAGACTCGCACTCCCGTTGATCCCGTTGCTTAACAAGACCGAAATGGCCAATGCCAATTGATTAAAACTTTCCACCTGACGGGCGATTTTATCGGCAATGAGTTGCCAAATTTTTTGCCGCCAAAGGTAAATTTGCTCCGGAATTCGTAACAGATCGGCCACCTCTTTTTGCCAATCGTCGTTTACCGTGCGGACGTTTTCGGCCAGTAAGTTCTGCAAACGCGTATTAAACAAATCATTTTGTAATAAAACGGCCAAATCGGCGCGTAGAGCCGGTAAGAGAGACTGATTAAAACGGGTGCCATCGCTAAATTCTGCCGGCGATAATCCATGGCGCTTCAACAATTCCCACTGCAAGAGAGGAATGTATTCGCGCATTAACTCCAAATCCTCGTGCAAAGCGGCCACGGCGCTGTTACCCGGCGGGAAAAAGGATTGCAACGGTCGGAAAAATTCCAGGCGCGTATCCTGGTACAAACGCAAGGTGTGTAAAATTTCGTAAACCGGCAGGAAGGGTAAAATGCGTTCCTGAATCAGCAATCGGGCGCTCGTCGAATCGTCTTGACTGCCGGCAAATTCCTTTAATGCCCGGAAAAGCCCGACGGTTAACTGATTGATGCCCAGAATCATGGTCTGCGCGCGATTGTGACCGATGGCTCGCAACATGGTTCCGTATTTGGCCAAAGGCAGAACCCGTGACAAGCGATTGATAATGCGCTGCCCCGCTTCCTGCCCCGTAGCACTGCTCGGCCGCACGGTGGGACGATCCCGAAAGGAAGGTGTCATGCGGGAAATGAAATAGGAGACCACATGAATCCCGACCACATCTTCTTCGCGGCCGTACAGTATTTCACGGAAATTTTTACGCACCAATTGTAAAAATCGATCGAAAACCGGATCGTGCCAACCCATGGTCAAACGCTTCAGCTCTTTCTCGCCCCGCTCATGGAACTTCAAACGGGTCAATATTAAAGGCTCTCCGGCCCGAATCAATTCCCGATCATGGTAGCGTTGATGACGGGCGATATGGAACAAAAGCTCGGCTCGCGTTAGGGCGGGCAATTGACGTAACTTTTCGGAGATCGTACTTTGAAACGTGCGCAAATCACCGCTTTGCAATACCCCGCGCAGAGGCGTGATGGCGTAACGCGTGCTTTGGGCCGCGGATGGCTTTAGATGTTTGGCAATGATTTGCCGGCTTGCTTTGTCTTGCAAAAAAGCGGGCAAACCGCCAAGCGCGTCGTAAAAACCACCCTGACGCTGCATGGGTTCACCGCTGCCCAATTTTAAACGAATGCGATGCAAAAGCCCCTTGCGCGCCAACCATTTTACCACCTTAAATTTGGTTTCCCGGTACAATTGCGCGGCCACCGGTTGACTTACCTGCTGGCTTAAATCGGAACCGGCGATAAATATTTCGCAAACCATGCTGGTAAAACGCTGGGCCGGACTTTCCACGGCGGACCGGTGCGTGCGGGCATAATCATAAAGATCATCCAGGTAGCTCTCGATGCGTTGCACTACCGCGTAGTCTTCGAATAAGGGAATAATCCAAATCTCGGGTAAAGCAAGTGAAGCGTTGCGCCGTAGTATGGTTTCCTTGCGCGCCCGTAGTTTTTGATCAAGGCGAATCAATGCTTCGGAACGACTGGTCATGCTAACCTGCAGGCCCAAAATTAAGCCTCCGTTACCGAAACGCCCGCCGATTTCATTGATCTCCTGCAAATTGAAGACCGTTGTGTCGATGGCAAACGGGTCGATGGAGGTGATCAAATTTTGATGAATACGCGGGGTTAATACGAAGCGCTTCAGTAAGTCCCGATAAAATCCCGCCGCATACAAAAGGCGCGCATCATCCGTATGACGCAACAAAACAGGAATTAATCCGTGCAGGGTTTTGCGCAATTTCTTATTCAATTGAAAATAGTATTCCAGCCCCTGGCGCCGTTGCTGCCGCAATTGCACCATCTTGCGTTCCAAACGATCGTTGTGCTCCCAAACAACCGTCCAGGGATCGTGCGCAAGATGCCATTTAACGGCCAGGCGCCGCCATCGCGACATTTGCGGCTCGGTAGGCAATAAAGTCCGGTAGCGCTTTTCCAGTTGGTTGGTCAGTGTTGTAATTCTGTTTAACAGATTCCAGAATTGGGCCCGCCGTGTCGGGAAACGCTCGATGGCATTCAAAAGCTCGGGGTCGAGGGGCATATCCGGCTCCAGAGCATGCAACAGAGAAAGAATCCGCGAGAGCCGGGCGACATTTTCGATGACCACTGCCGCCACCAAACGGTGCCCCTGACCGGAAGGCCGCGTACTACCGTCCCAATCGCCCCAGAACGAAAGCAAGGTCATGGGCAGTTCGGCCCCGGCCTGCTGCGCTTCGATTTCGGCTTCGATAAAACTGTCCAGATCCTGCAGAAGCTCGTCGGCTTCCTGCACGGAATTAATGGCTACGTTACGCCCCCGAAATTCTTCCACTAATTCTTTGGCAAATTCCTGAATCTCTTTTTTCGTAAGCGGGCGCTGCAAAAGAATCTTTTCCGTAATCACCCGGGCCCGACGCTCCACCCGTAAGGAAAACATTTGTGTGGGGTGCACGGTGCGGTCGAACAAACGCTTCCGGAAGCGTTCCTGCCGTTCGCTCAAATGATCTTTGTAAAATTCAAATTCGAACAAATCTTGCAATTGAGCCGCGCGTTCCGCTGGATTCTGGTTCGACAAACGCTGCCATTGTGCCAGGCGTCCTTCAAAAACCGTTCCCAATTGCCGCAAGCGCTCCCGCACATATCGCTCGAAAACCGCACCGTATTCGGCGCCGGTTTGTTGTTTCTGTGCTTTAAAAAGGGCCCCGGCCTGCTCAATCACCGTTTGTTCCACCGTTTTCCAAAGAGTCCGGGCAGCCGAATCGTTTGCAGTAAAAACGGCGGGGGCAAAACGCTTCCGTTGAAACAAAGACGACTCCTGAGCGATCAAACGGTTCAAGTCAATAAGGACGCGGCGCATCTGGTAATACAACGTCTCCCCCCGGGCCTGTCCGCCCAATGTAAGGCGAAACGCCGGTCGCGCCGTCTCAAATCCGGAAGCCGTTCGGGCAAAAGCGGTTAACGGGATGAGCCCGATTCCTTGATTGGCTAAATTGGAAGACAACGCGTTTAACGAAATTCCTGCCGGCAGGTCGCGAATGAATAAAAGCGGGTACATGCTGCCCTGAGGCGGCAAAATTTCCGCGCGAAACGGATTGCGTTCCTCGGGAAGTTCCCGCGCCGCCCGGATTAAAGCCTCCATCCGTTCGGCAAACAGCCGATTACGTAAATTCCAGTAACCCTGTACCTTCTGCGGCCCATTGCGGTAAAACAAATAGGCAATGAGCAGGGCAAGGCCGTGCGGACGAATGATGTGCAAAAATCCGGCAAAGGTTTCAAAAAGCACGGGATCGGGAATTTCCACCACGGTTAAACGCGCACCGGCAAAACTATCGGTTTTGGAAAGCGAATGCACGGTAATCAGTCTCTGACTCTGCCGTTGCCCCAATAGGCCGCTTTTTTGCAGCTCTATTGCCATTTCCTTTAATGTCTTGACTTTTTTACTTTGCTTCCACGGCCCCACATTTTGATACGAAAGATCGTCAATAACCGTCAGCCCCCGTTGCAATGCCCAATGTAAAATTTCCCGCACGGTTGTCTCATCCAAAATACGTCCCGTGGCATTGTGCGGATTATTTAAAATAAAAGCACCATCGTTTAACCACGAAACATCTTGCCCGATTCGTTTTTCCATTTCGGCGATGATGCGGGCGGCATCCAAACCCTGCAACGGATTAAGGGGCAAAATTTCCACCCGAGGAAAACAATGCTCGTAGGTCCAGCTCAAATCCAAACTCATCACTTTCTTAATCGGGCCGTGAAAGCCCAATAGCCCTAAAGCCGTGCGCGCCGAACCGCTTACGGCCAGACAACGTTGCCGGTCGTACTCGGGATGGACGTTTACAAAGGCATTGAGAAAATCCGATTCCAGACCGGCCATCCATTCCCCGTCCGCCAAATGTTCAAAAAAACGGGCCACCACTTCCGGCGGACGGAGAGCGGCCAGAGTTTCGCTGGGTGCGGCTCCCTGCCGGCCCGGGCCGGGAATGTGTTGCAGCGATTTTTCGATCGTTTGTTGTAGCGAATGCCACATCCGTTCCGGCAACTCAAAATCGGGTAAAGACAGCGCTTCCGCCATTTTTTCCGCCGTGCGCAAACTTTGCCGCAGCGGATTCAAAAGGGGCTCATCCCTTTCCTCCGGCAAAGGTACGGGCAAAGGCTGCCCACTTTCCGCATCGGGCTGGGCCAATAAAAATTCCAGCAAAGCACTTTCCGGAGCCGAGGGCGTTCCTTTGAGCTCAAAATGAATGGTTTCCAGCCGCTGAATGAAATCCGCCCTTCCGGCCACAATCATCAGGGACAAATGTTTGAGTTTTTTTCTTAAAGCGCCGGGTGTTAAAAAGCGCAAAACCCGATCGGCCAACAAGGCTTCACGCGCCAGGGAAAGATGATTGGGGGCGTCATTTGCTTCGATCACAAATACGGGCCGTTCCAAAACCAATTCCCGCAATTTCCGCCGAAAGCGCTCGCTAAGCAGTTCTCCCACGAACAGAAAAGTCGGTTTTTGTGCATCGGATTGTTGCAACAGTGCCAGGGCAGGCTCTTCTTTAAGCGGCAAGTCGTAAAAAATCAAATTCTCTATTTTTCGCAAGTGCTGCGGCAAGTGCAAACCGTACAGGTAGATATGAGCCGGTAAAACCGGTAAGGTACGTTGCAAGGTAAACAACAAAACGCGGATATTCTCCCACAATCCGCCGCTGCCCAGCATCAACTCCTTTTGCCCCGATTCCTTCCCGCAATCGTAGTGAATGGGCTCCAACTGGTCTTTTTCGAACCATTGTTGCAAACGCTCGATGAGCGTTCCCGGATTTTTTCGGTTGTACCCGCCGCGCGGCGCATACGCATTGCAGGCGGGAATAACTCCATAGACAAATCGGACTTGTTCCGCCTGGGAAGCTTCAAGCTGCCATTCACTCAAACAGCGCTCAAAACTTTGCGCCGAACGCACCGTTTCCACATCCGGGACCTGGAAAACCAACTGACGAAAGGCGCTGGTCAGACGCTCATCCTGAATGGGATGTCCGATGTGAAAATTAATGCGCTCCGCCTCGGTAACCGGTGCCGCAGCCGTGGCTTCGCTGATTTCGGAAACCTTGGCCGCTTTAAATGCTTTTAACTGAAAAAAATCTTTTTTCATGGAATCGTTTTATTGTTTACCCGGCTTCGTAGCCGTTTATTTTTTGGCTTCTTTGCTTTTTTGAAAAATATTTTCGATCACCTGCTCCAGGCTGTCCAATAACTTGCCCCCCTTTTGGGTCTCCAAACCCGACAAAGAAACCACGGTACGCGCATTACGCAACTGTTGACTGGCCTCGGCCAGACGCGTTAATTGCGGCGAAAGCAGTAAGAGTTCCGGATGATCTTCGATGGTTTTCAGTTCCTGTTGCTCCATTTCGAATTGCAAGCGGCGCCGTTCCAGTTCCTGTTCTACCTGCCGTTTGGCCAGAGCAGCCTCCTTCTCCTGCCGCTCTTTTTTCAGTTCCAGCTCCTTCAGCTCCAGTTGATGTTCCAGAAGCTTTATTTTTTCATCGGTTTCCAAACGTTTGCTGGTGGCATTCAGGCGCGTCTCCTGATTAATTTGCTCCGTTTTCTCACGGAGGCGCGCGGCCTCTTGTTGTTGCATGGCTTCGGCAATCTCAGCATCGAGCGGTTCCACCGTTTGCACGTTAACCTGAATGACATGCAAACCGAATTTGCCCCCTTCTTTTTCCAAATTCTTTTGCAAATGCCGACGCAAGGCTTCGGCACTCAACTCCTCAATTTCGTGCTGCTCGCAAAATTCGGCAGTTAATGTTTGTGTTAAAAGGGCACACTCTTCGGTCGCTTTTTGTACCATTTGCTTTTGCCAGCCGCCGCTGCGCACCAGGGCAGGTAAATATTCGAGTGCCGCCGCGGTTGTTAAAACCAGCTTGATTTTTAGCGGTAACTTTCCTTTGGCCTCACTCTCAAATTCCCGGGTTAACGAATGGACGGTGGAAGGAACCGCCAAACTGAAATGGCGCGGGTAATACCGCCCTTTGCGCATTTTTATTTGCCCCCCTTTGTCCGTTAAAACAATTTCATCCGGTCGGCGCAATCGATACTCGAATAAAAAAAACAGCAGGCCCGCCAAAACAAAGATGCCTAAAATAATGCTACCCATGATACACTCCAACGGTTATTTTGTCCGCGCATATTAATGCGAAATATTTTAAAATTATTCACAAAAAGCAATTTTTATTTTTACCTAATCTGGCAAAATAAGAACCAAAAAGTTTACATTGAAAAATTGTGCTCAAAACAAGGTAAAAATA
>CAZHIZ010000074.1:0-15524 GCA_964532875.1 uncultured Caldithrix sp.
TTTCAATGCCTTTTTCTTCGGCGATGGATAAAACGGACATTTCTTTATGCTCCTTTATTGATTTTATTTCGTAATATAATTTCTCATCCAGCTCTTTGGGTAATTCCATGATCCATTCAATAAACTGATAAAGCTGATATAATGTTTCCTTGCTAATTCCCGTTTGGTAAATTTGCGTAATAAATTCCTTTTTCCATCGATAGCGGCTTTGATCATCTCCTTGCGTTTCAATGGTCTTTAAAAAAGCCTGCACCAGCAAAGCAAACGGATTACTCCTGCGCTCGCTTTCAAAGTTGTAGTTAATATAATCAATGATTTTTACTAATGGAAATTTAAATAAGCATTCAAAGCCCCAGCGTTTAATTTGAAATTGATTGGGGCGATAATGAGCATCCGGATCGGTTAATAAAGCCACACTGATCGTTTCCTTCTGATATCGGTCAAAAATGCGGTAGTTGTAAGTGAACATGCGTTTGGCAAATTCTTTTTCTTTCTGTGCCTGAATTTCAATATGAATAAGCAGCCATTTTTCACTGCCGTCGTTTAAATATACTTGCACCAGTTTGTCCACAATTTTTTTGCCGGTTTCGGCCTCTTTGCTGATTTTTTGAAATTCTTTATCCAGAAATCGGTAACCCTTATTAAAATCGATATCGTGATGAATCTGGGGGAAAAAGAAGTACAAGAATTCGGCAAAGAATTTTTCCAAAACTTCTTTCCAAAAACTATCGCTTTGCATGGGTGATATCCTTATGTGGGTTTTTAGACAATTTAATCAATCCGATTGTAAAAATAAAGGCATTTAATCAGCAAAACACTTTTCCGGTTGATGAACAAAAGGATAAAATTTGCGCAATATTTATTTGAAAATTAACTATTGTTTTAATCTTCCGAAAATTAAAAATGCACAAGGAAGTGTAAGCTGCCTCTATGGAAAGAAGCAATAAGCGAGGCCGTTTCCGAGATTCTCGGGAGCGGCCTTTCTGCTTTCTTCTTAAACCGAATTTTATGGCAATAAAAACAAGATCGATTGCCGTTTGTTTTGCGTTACCCAAGTCATTCGCAAATTGCCACAATGAATATACATACAATAAAATGCAAAAATATTTGCATATTCTCTTCATTTTCGTAAATTTCCTGAAATTTAAAACGCAACGTGAGTTTATTGGTTTTTTATGCCTGAGAATTATTTGGGAAACGGAATGAATAATACAAAAGGGAATTTAAAAAATAGACGCTTAGCTTCAATTGTCCTTTCGAATTACCTTCCACAAGTCCGACCGTTCCGGTTGCGACGACCGTAAGGTCATGCCAAATTTTTAAAACCACATTAAGAAAAATCAAAAAATAATAAATATTTTAAAGGAGGCCCAATGAAATCCGAACCGTCTTTGTATCCTTTTAAAATTAAAATTTACACGGCAAACGAGGCACATTTTAAATATGCCGAAGAAATTTGTCACACCATTGAAGAAGCAGCTAAAATTCGCGGTACGGGAATTGCCAAACGCGAACCGGAATATATCATCAGCAAAATGCGAGAAGGGAAAGCGGTAATTGCATTAGCGGAAAACGGAACTTTTGCCGGTTTTTGTTACATCGAATCGTGGGGAAAAGAAAAAAATTATGTGGCCAATTCCGGATTAATTGTGGCTCCGTCTTTTCGCAATATGGGATTGGGTAAGAAGATTAAAGAAGCCGCTTTCAAACTTTCGCGGAAAAAATTTCCGCAGGCCAAACTTTTTGGTATTACCACCAGCCCGGCTGTCATGAAAATCAATTACGAATTGGGGTATCGTCCGGTGGTTTTCGCCGAACTGACCGATGATGAAGAATTTTGGAAAGGATGCGAAAGTTGTGTGAACTTTGATATCTTGAAGCGAACGAATTACAAACATTGTTTGTGTACGGCCATGCTTTTCGATCCGGCTGAAAAAGAGAGTTTAGACAATAAAAAACAGAAAGAGCAGGTCTATGCCCAGGAAGAAAGTCATATTAGCCTTTAGCGGCGGTTTGGACACATCGTATTGCACGACGTATCTAACTCATGAAAAAGACCTGGAAGTACATACCGTTACGGTTAATACGGGTGGTTTTTCTCGTGATGAAGAAAGGAAGCTAAGCGAGCGTGCCAAACTGCTGGGCGCCAAAAGTCATAAAAACATTAATATCGAGCAGAGCTACTACCGCGATGGTTTGCGCTATTTAATTTACGGGAATGTGCTGCGTAACGGCACCTATCCTTTGTCCGTGAGTGCCGAACGGGTTTTTCAGGCCATGGCCATCGCACAATACGCCAAAGAAATGCAGGCGGATTGTATTGCGCACGGTAGCACCGGGGCCGGGAATGACCAGATTCGCTTCGATATGGTGTTTCATATTTTAGCCCCGGAGATGGAAATTTTAACCCCGGTGCGCGACCAAAAGTTAACCCGTGAAGAAGAGATTTCCTATTTAAAAAGCCGTGGCATTACATTGGACTGGCAGCAAACCGCCTATTCTCTGAATCAAGGTCTGTGGGGAACGTCGGTAGGGGGCAAAGAGACGTTACGTTCCGATTTGCCCCTGCCGGAGGAAGCTTATCCCACACCGGTGACGAAAAAAGGAAGGGAAGAGCTGACCTTGCATTTTGAACAGGGAGAACTGGTAGGCCTTAAGGATAAACGATATGCAAATCCGGTTGCGGCCATTAAAGAGCTGAACGCTTTAGCCGCCCCGTACGGCATTGGTCGGGATATTCATGTGGGCGATACGATTATCGGAATTAAAGGGCGCGTCGGATTCGAAGCGGCGGCTCCTGTTTTGATTATTAAAGCCCATCAAGCCCTGGAGAAACATACTTTAAGCAAATGGCAGATCTATTGGAAGGATCAATTAAGCGAATGGTACGGGATGCTTATGCACGAAGGGCAATATTTGGAACCGGTTATGCGCGATATTGAAGTCTATTTACAGCATAGTCAACAAACGGTAACGGGAAAAGTATTTTTACGCTTGCATCCTTACCGCTTTGAAATTTTAGGCATCGAAAGTCCTTACGATTTGATGGATGCTCGCTTTGCCTCGTACGGAGAAGTTAATCGCGCCTGGAGTGCACAAGATGTAAAAGGTTTTGCCAAAATTTTGGCTAATCAAACCCGTATTTACCATGCCGTGCAGCAAAAAGAGGAGAAGGCCGAATGATTCGCGTGGGAATTGTGGGTGGTGCTGGATATACGGGCGGGGAGTTATTGCGGATTTTGTTAAGGCATCCCTGGGCCGATGTTAAATTTGTGTACTCCCGCAGTCAAAAGGGTAAAGCGGTAAGCGATGTACATGCGGATTTAATCGGAGAAACCGATTTAGTCTTTGCCGATACCTTTAAGCTGGATTCGGTGGATGTGCTGTTCTTTAGTATGGGACATGGTGCCTCGCAAAGTCTGCTACAAGACCATCCTGAATTTTTTGGGAAGAAATTAATCGATTTAAGTCAGGATTTTCGCGTGCAAAGTTCCCCGGAACATCCTTTTATTTACGGATTACCGGAAGCCAACCGTTCGCTTATCCGTCAAGCCCAATACATCGCCAATCCGGGCTGTTTTGCCACGGCCATTCAATTGGCCTATTTGCCTTTGGCACGGAACGGAATATTACAAAATCCCTTACACATCACGGCAATCACGGGTTCTACAGGCGCCGGCCAGTCTCCCAAAAGTACCACACACTATTCGTGGCGCAATAATAATGTGTCGGTGTACAAAGCTTTTACGCATCAGCATTTAAAGGAAATGAAGCACAATTTGTCCTTGTGGCTGCCCGGGTATGAGGCTCCTATTGCTTTTATCCCCATGCGGGGCAGTTTTACGCGCGGTATTTTGGCTTCGGTTTACACCGAAACGGATCAATCCTTGGAGTTTTTTATTGATCTGTACAAAGCATACTATCAAGAGCATCCATTCGTATTTTTAAGCGAAAAAAGTCCGGATGTCAAACAAGTGGTAAATACGAATAAAGTATTGTTGCATTTACAGAAACAGGACGGTTGGCTACACGTGGTCAGTGTGATTGATAATCTTGTGAAGGGGGCGGCCGGACAGGCCGTGCAAAATATGAATTTACTCTTCGGGCTCGACGAAACGCTGGGCCTTTTGCTAAAAGCCTCGGCCTTTTAAGCCTAATGTGCAAACAAAATTCAATGTTCCAAAGAAGAAGAGAGACATTTAAAAACGGGTATCAATGGATTCCTTAAAAGTGATTAAAATCGGTGGGCAGGTGTTGGATGACGAGGAAATGCTTCGGGACGTCTTGCGCCGGTTTGCCAGCCTGCCGGGTAAAAAGATATTGGTCCACGGCGGCGGAAAACACGCTTCACGCATGGCCGAACGCTTGGGATTAAAAATTCGTCTGGTTAACGGTCGGCGCGTAACCGATGCCGCCACATTACAGGTGGCTCAAATGGTTTACGCCGGTTTGCTTAATACGAACATTGTGGCTCAACTGCAAGCGCTACAGGTAAACGCTCTGGGGCTAACGGGTGCGGACGGCAACGCCATTCGCAGTGTCAAGCGGCCGGTCGGTGAAGTTGATTTCGGATTTGTGGGTGATGTGGTAGCGGTAAATGTGGCCTTTTTACAAACATTGCTCGCTCAAAATTGGGTTCCCGTGTTTTGCGCCCTAACCCACGACGGGCACGGACAAATTCTAAATACCAATGCCGATACCATAGTTAGTGAATTGGCTGTGGCCCTAAGCCAACGATTTGAGACCGAACTCGTTTTTACGTTTGAGAAAAACGGTGTGCTCAGCGATGTCTCGGATGAACATTCACGCATCCCAAAATTGACTTTTGAACAATATGAAACATTAAAATCAAACGGAGCATTCACGGACGGCATGTTGCCCAAATTGGAAAACGCTTTTCGCAGTTTACGTAAAGGGGTGCGCCGTGTACGTATTTTACACGCCCTGGACCTTGGTTCGTTGAATGCCGAACCTCATCCCGGCACCATACTTAGCATGGAGTAGCGATATGCAAGACTTGCGGCGATTGCAATTGGAAGCATTGCAGTTATTAAAGCAATTAATAGCGACCCCCTCATTTAGCGGGCAAGAGCAGGAAACGGCGGATTTAATCGAAGGTTTTTTGGCTAAACACGGCATTAAAACACAACGTATTTACAACAATGTTTTGGCGCACAATAGATATTTTGAGCCAGGGAAGCCTACTTTATTGTTAAATTCCCATCACGATACGGTTAAACCCGTGAACGGATGGCAAAGCGATCCTTTTACGCCTCTGGAAAAAGAGGGCAAGCTGATCGGTTTGGGCAGTAACGATGCCGGCGCACCGCTGACAGCGCTTTTAACAACATTTGTCCATTTCTACGAACAGGATAATTTACCTTACAATATCTTTATGGCCGCTACCGGGGAAGAAGAAAATTCAGGCGAACACGGCATTCGGTCGGTTCTGCCCCATATCGGTAGGATCGATTTAGCCATTGTGGGAGAACCCACGGGCATGGAAATGGCGATTGCCGAAAAGGGTTTGATCGTTTTACGTTGTCGGGCCCACGGTAAAGCAGGACATGCCGCCCGCGATGTGGGGGAAAATGCCATTTTGAAAGCCATGAAGGATATCGAATGGTTTGGCTCGTATCGTTTTCCTGAAATTTCACCGACTCTGGGGCCGATAAAAATGACCGTGACCATGATTCATGCCGGAGAGTTGCACAATGTGGTTCCGGATCGTTGCGATTTTACGGTGGATGTGCGCACAACGGATCGGTACAGCAATGAAGAAATTTTACAAACGATTCGGGAGCATATTCAAAGTGAAATTGTCAAGGCCTCATTAAGCCTAAAACCCTCGTCGATCGATGCGGACCATTTGTTGGTGCGTTTGGCGCGAGAAATGGGAATTCAAACGGTGGGCTCACCCACATTGTCCGACCAGACCTATATTGAGGCTCCCTCGGTCAAAATGGGACCCGGTCAATCACCGCGTTCCCATACGGCCAACGAATTTGTGTATGTGCAAGAACTTGAAAACGGAATCGAAACTTACGTTCGCTTATTGGAAAAGTTTTTTTCGGCTGTGTAGGTAACAGTCAAATAAAAAGAAAACAAACAAAACGGGAAGACAATACCTGTGAAATCAAAAAAGCTTTGGCAAAAAGGTGATGATCTGTTAAATGCGCAAATCGAAGACTTTACCGTTGGGCAGGATCGTTCGTTAGACCGGCAATTGGCCCGTTGGGATGTGATCGGTTCGCTGGCCCATTGTACTATGTTGCGGCAAACCAATCTTATTGACCAAACAACATTTGTGCGTTTGAAAAAGGGATTAAAAAAGATTTTGCAGACCATTGAGGAAGGACGTTTCGAGATTGAACCCGGTGTGGAGGATGTGCATTCACAGGTGGAAATTTTGTTAACCAGGCAATGGCCGGAAGCCGGGGCACGCTTGCACACGGGGCGTTCGCGTAATGATCAGATTCTGCTGGATTTACGCCTTTTTACGCGTGACCGGCTGCGCATTGTTGTACAGGAGACGCATTCTTTATTCGATATTTTGCAGACCCTTAGCGAGCGGTACAAGGATGTGGGCATGCCGGGCTACACGCACTTACAGGTGGCCATGCCTTCTTCATTCGGGCTGTGGTTGGGTGCTTACGCCGAAAGCCTGGTGGATGATCTGTGGCAGGTTCAGGCAGCGTATCGCGTGATTAACAAAAATCCTCTGGGATCGGCCGCAGGATACGGTTCCACGTTTCCGTTGGATCGCAAGCTAACCACACGCTTACTGGGCTTCGAAACATTGAATTTTAATGCGATTTATGCTCAGATGGGGCGAGGAAAAAGCGAACGCATCGTCAGCGAGGCACTGGGCGGCTTGGCCGAGACCATAGCCAAACTGAGCATGGATCTGGTACTGTTCCAGAGCCAGAATTTCGATTTTGTGCGTTTCCCCGAAAATATCAGCACCGGATCCAGTATTATGCCGCATAAAAAGAATCCCGATGTATTCGAATTGCTGCGGGCGCATTGCAATCGACTGCGCGCATTACCCGAACAAATCAAAATGCTCACGACCAATTTGCCCTCCGGCTACCATCGGGATTTTCAATTGCTGAAGGAGCAATTTCTACCGGCTTTACAAGAGATTATTACCTGTTTACGGATTTTATCGCTCGTATTACCGAAGTTGCAGGTGAATGAACAACTATTAAACGATGAACGCTACAAATATCTTTTTACCGTAGAAAAAATAAATCAACTGGTTCAACAGGGAATTCCCTTCCGGGAGGCCTATCACCGCATTGCCGAGGAAGTAAAAAACGGGACGTTTGAACCTCCGCAGGAAATGTTAAAATATACCCATGAGGGAAGCATCGGTAATTTATGTACGGCCGAGATCAAAAAGATGATGGAACAGGTGCTTCAAGGGTTTGACTTTACAACCGCACAAAGGGCCATTAAAGAATTAATTGAAGATTAAAAAGGAGAATCCAATAATGTCCGTAAACAAGAAATTAGCTATTTTAGGAGCCGGTAATTTGGGGATGTCCATAGCCCGCGGTTTGCATGAATCGGGGCGCTATAAAGCCAAACGCATTACCTTAACGCGCCGGCATATTGAACGTTTAAAAGAATTTGAAAAATTGGGATTTAAAATTGAGCGTGACAATACCAAGGCGGTTTCCGCCGCGGAAATTTTAATTATCACCGTAGAGCCGCAAAAGATCAACGAATTACTAGCCGAAATCAAACCGTTCATCGATACCGGCAGGCACACGGTTATCTCCTGTGTTACGGGCGTTTCAATAAGCCAAATTCGTGAACAACTGGGGAAGAATGTACCTGTCGTTCGTGCCATGCCCAATACGGCTATCGCCATCCGTCAGTCTATGACCTGTGTGGCCTCGGAAAAGGGAAATGGGGAAGCCTTAAAAATGGCCGAAGAAATTTTCTCCACGGTGGGAAAAACCATGCACATTGATGAAGATCAAATGGCGGCCGCAACCGCTCTGGGGGCCTGCGGAATAGCCTTTTTTATGCGTGCCATTCGCGCGGCTTCGCAGGGAGGTATTGAAATCGGTTTCAGCTCGGACAAGGCTTTGTTTATTGCGGCACAAACGGCTTTGGGCTCTGCCCAGCTCTTATTGAAGAACGACACCCATCCCGAAGCGGAGATCGACCGCGTTACCACACCCCGTGGCATTACGATTTCCGGATTGAATCAAATGGAGCATGAAGGCTTCAGCTCGGCCATGATTCGCGGCATTGTAACTGCCTGGGAAAAAGCGAATAAAGTGTACAAATAAACACACTACGCTGTCATGGCGTTTCTGTACAGATTTTTACAACAGAAAAAGAATAAGCCTTCGGGCGAAAGACCAGGGAAAATGCTTCCTTAATTTTTTCATAATTTAGCTCAATGTTTGGTCTCTCCTTGATTTGTATTCTAAAAATAATTATGTTCAAAAAAAATGAACATTGTAAAATAATGAACAAATCGTGTTTATGACTAATAGAAAAGTACAAGATTTACTCGATTGTGTTGCTCAAAGTTTTGAACGAACAACGGGAATACCGATCGAAATAGTATGGTCCGATGGAGAAATTGCCAGAGTGGAATTCCGGTGGGAAAACAAAAAATTCAAATTCAATGGCTTAATAGTTCCACTTATTACAAAAGGTAATTTGGGAGCTATTCAATTAAAAATGCGCCGGTTAAGAAAAAATACTCTGCTCATCACCAAATACGTAAATCCATTAATGGCCGAAAGACTTAAAAAAGAAAACATCTTTTTTTTAGATGGTGCAGGAAATGGTTATTTAAATATTCCGCCTTTATTTGTTTATGTAAAAGGTCATAAGATTGATGATCCGAAAACCGTTAATGTCATACATTCTTATTTACGTCCGGCCGGTTTAAAAATTATTTTTGCTCTGTTAGTAAATCCCAGTCTGGTCAACGAACCTTTCAGAGTAATTGCCCGAAAAGGAAAGGTCGCCTTGGGTAGCGTGGCAAAAGTAATGCGTGAGCTCAAGGAGCTTGGTTTTATAATTGAAAAAAGAAGAGGAAGTAGGCAATTACATCGGAAGAAGGCTTTATTTGAACGCTGGGTTGCGGCGTATCCCGATTTTTTTCGTCCGAAATTACTATTAGGCCGGTTTGAGCCTGCGGAAAATGAATGGTGGAAAAATGCAGACATAGTACAATATGGTGCAAGCTGGGGAGCGGAAGTGGCCGCCTGGAAGTTAACTGGATATTTAAAACCACAAACGGCTACCATTTATGTAAAGGAAATCCCGAATCAACTTTTGATTGATTTTAAATTAAAACAAGACAAAAACGGTTCTGTTGAAATTCTGCAAAAATTTTGGGATTTTTCAACTTCCGGGGATTGTGTCCCCGCAATTCTAATTTACGCGGATTTATTAGCCACGGGGCATTCAAGAGACATTGAAACCGCACAAATAATTTATGAAAAAAAAATTGCTAAATATATCGGGTAAAATAGAGCGAATCGTAAAACCACTTCAGATCATTTCGGAAATTTCCCGTGAAATCGGAATTCCCTTCTTTGTTGTGGGTGCTACGGCACGAGATATGATTTTGCAATATGGATACAATCTGAAAAGCGGTAGAGCCACATTTGATCTGGATATTGCTTTATCGGTTCCCGATTGGCAAACTTTTTTTCGATTTATTGAAAGCACTAAAAAAAACAGGTCAATTTGTTCCCGAAAATGCCAGCCAACGTCTTAGATTTATCAAAAATGGCCTCCCGATTGATTTGATTCCTTTCGGCAGCATAGGTAAAGAGAATGGTATGGTTTGTTGGCCTCCTGATTATCATACTGAATTGGAGATTATTGGATTTGAAGAGGCATGGAAGTTTGCCATTCCCGTTTTGATCGATGAAAAACTTTCCTTGGTTGTTAAATGTATTTCGATTGCCGGGTTGACCGTCTTAAAACTGATTGCTTGGGATAGCAGAAATACAAATAAAGAAAAAGATGCTACCGATTTGTTTCTATTTTTAAAGTATTACGCTGAAATTGGAAATATGGATCGTTTGTATTCCGAAGAGATACTTTTGTTAGAGCAGGAAGATTTTAATGTGGAAATGGCAGGAATACGATTACTTGGCAATGATGTTGGCCGCATGGTTAAAAAGCGAACAAGGGATCGAATTATGGCAATACTTGAACGAGAGACCGACGAAAACGGGCAGATTACGTTAATAGGAGAAATGATTCGCTATTTCCCTGAAAAGGAAAATAGTTTTCGTTCAAATCTAATTCGTCTGCAAAAATTAAAACAAGGAATTGAAGAAATAAAATAAGGAAATAAATACACGGATTATGCCTTATCGTAAAATAACGTTCGAAACAAATTACATTACTCCACTCCGGGCTTGGTGATAACCCCCTGTCGCTTGCGGCCGTTCATAATAACTTTCAAGGGCCTGTCAAAACGTAGATGAAAAGTGAATTCAAAGGCTGTAGCCGGGTTTTGCTTATTGAGCCAATCCCAATCCACAAAACCTTCGTTTTTAAACTGATTTACGGTAAAATAGCCCACTAAAAATGATGTCAGATTCTGGAAAAAATGCGATCCCTGCGAGGGCTCTACCATAAAATCTTTAAAGCTGGCTTCCACAATGGCCTTGGCCCCGGAAATTTGTTCCCAATTTACCGGAATGCCCAACCAGGGATCCAGCGAACCCCAACGTCCCACACCGATTAAAACGTAAGGCCGATTTTCCTTGAGAAGCTGGGCATTTAAACGGCTGACTTCTTGCGCGACCTGTACGCTTTTGGCACGATTGTAACGGTGGTAATCCACAAAAACAATATCGTAAATGTCTTTGATAATTCCGTGCCCCAAAACGCTTTCGCTGTAACAAATCAAATTTTCCGGCTTACATTCTTCCAATTTAATTTGCTCCAATTCGCGTTTCAAAACCAAGGGACGCATTTGCAGCAAACCGAATTCTTTCACCCCTTTTTCATTGGGTTGCATGTTCACGGCAAATTCAATTTCCACCGGTGTGCCCATGCCCCAATTTCCCAGTTCCAATAAGCGAACGAGGATTTCTGCCAGGGGAAAAATGTGGTGCTTCAAAATCGGAGCAAAACTCACCACGCGCGCCCCGGGACGCGATAATCCGTCCACTACCCGGTCTTCTTCGATTAAATAGGTGCTGCCCACGTAAAACAAAGTTCCGTCTTCTTCCGCGTATTTTAAGGGGAACAAGCGAACGGATTCGTCAAAGGTTTTTGAACTTTCCGGTTGGTGGGCATTGAAATCCAAAGCGTAAAATTTGTGCTGGCTGCTGCGCAATAGATCTTTTGTCGTGTACGATTGGGCAATGCGCGTGGGGTGTTTGGGGGAAAACTTAATTGTATTGCCACCGTCGACAACCATTTGCCCCAACCCCAATGCAACGGAAACGATTCCGTCTTCTGGAAGTTGCGGCGGAGTGGGGTAAAAATTGTAGGACTTGGCTACACCGGCAAAAGTCGGGTAAAAACGATTTTTAAAGCGGGAACCGATCAGCCGTTGAATAATAACGGCCATTTTCTCTTCTTCTAACCGGTAAGAGGTAACTTTAATGTATTGTTTGGCATTCTGAAAAAAGGTAGAAGCATAAACGCGTTTAATGGCATTGAGCAGCTCGTTTAAGCGTACCAGGCGATTGGGATGATTGTTGGCTATCATGTACGTTTCGTACACTCCGGCGAAGGGATGATATTGCGAATCTTCCAGTAAACTGGAAGAACGAACGGCCAGAGGCGTATCGACCAGCTCCAAAAAATCCATGAGAGAGTCAATGATATCTTGCGGAAATTTCGTGGCGGTTAGAAATTTTTGCACGATCTCCTGATCGTCATTGCTGTTTAAGGCAAATTCGCGCAAATCGTTATCGTCCAAAAAGGCATCGAATACGTCCGTACCCAAAACCACACTGGCCGGAACCAGTATTTTAATGCCGGGATAGTGATTGGTGATGCCGTAATTGGTGATAAGGGTATTGATGAAGCTCAGGCCGCGGGCTTTTCCGCCCAGAGAGCCGCCCCCCAGGCGGGCGAACCCAATTTGCGTATCGAAGCTTTCTTTCTTGAAATCGGTAATGATCCCCTGTTGCCTTAATTTTCGGTATTCTTTTAACGAACGAATCAAATGTTGGCGCAATGCTTCCAGCGAAGGGTAATCGGAAACTTTTCTGGGACGCAATTGATGGGCCAGCCAAAATTCGGTGCGGGCTTTGAGCCAGGTGGAAAAATGATTACGCTCGGCATGATATTGAATGCTTTCGGCCGGCACGTGTTTAAGTTGTTCTTCCAGGGAAATAAGATCGTGTGCCCGGCCCACCTCTTTGCCGTCGGGTGTGCGGAAGATAAAATCACCGAATCCGAATTGCGAAATGGTGAAGCGTCGTAAATCGTGCAATAGAGTGGGGGAGTCCTTTAAGATAAAATGAGCGCCGACCGCCAAAGCTTCCTGGGCATATTCCACCTGATTCGATTGCAAAAGAATGGGAATATCGTCGTGGCGCTTTTTGACTTCAATCGCAAATTTAATGCCCGCCTTTTGATCGTGTTGCCCTTTACGTTTAAAATCGATATCGGAAATAATACCTAAAATAGTGTCCTGGTATTTCTCGAAATATTCCCAGGCCTCTTCGTAATTCGTGCACAGTAAAATTTTGGGACGGGCACGCATGCGCAGGTATTTATGGGTTAAATTAACGCCTTCCATGATCAGGCGCTGAGATTGTTTCAGAATTTCCGTGTAAAGCAACGGCAAATAGGCGGAATAAAACCGGACATTGTCTTCGATAAGAATGATGGATTGCACGCCCACCAATTGGGTGTCGTATTCCACATTCATGATATCTTCCAGGTGCTTGACAATCGCCAGAATAATACGAAAATTGCCTGTCCAGATGAAGATGCGATCGAACATTTTGGCATCGGCATGATTCAACAGCTCGGATAGTTCGCGGTTATCGTAAGCCAAAAGAACGATGGGGATATTTAAACCCGACTGGCGTACTTTCCGGGCCAACTCCGTGGAATCCATGTCTTCGATGTGCGGGGTAGTAATGATTAAATCGAAGCGTTTTTCTTCGCCGGCCATTTTCAGGGCCTCGTCTCCTCGCGAAACGCGAGTGATTTCCGGAATGTGGCTTAAATTTAACCCTTGATATTCTTCACGAATCAATTCGTAAATACGGCCGTCTTCTTCAAAAACGTACAAATCGTATAAACTGGAAACCAGCAAAATATCGCGAATCCGGTGACGCATTAAATTCTGAAATCCCTGGAATAAGGCTCCGTAACCATGTTTAATGAATTGGGAGTCGAAGATTTTGGGTGTCGTTTTATTATCTTCGGGCATGTTAACCGCCTTTGTTTGTTTCAAAAACCAAGTCCTTTAAAATTATCCTTAAAGCGGAAGCGATGCAAACTTAATCCGCTATTTGGAATACATCCCGTTCGTTTAAAAATCGAACCATTTTCAATTGGAAATTACGGCTGAATATATTAATTTAAATAATCGTGTTTACCTGATTTTAAACGTGTTCAAACGGTTATGGTTGCACTTTCTTTAAAAAGGAGCTGAAAATATGGAATTGAGCAAAGAGCAAGAACAAAAGATCATTACCACCATTCGTACGCTTTCCATTGATGCCATTCAAAAGGCAAATTCCGGGCATCCCGGTGCGCCGATGGGCCTGGCCCCTGTGGCCTTTACTTTGTACCATCGATTTGTTCGCCATAATCCGCAAAATCCCGATTGGCCGAACCGCGATCGGTTTATCGTTTCCAACGGCCATGCCTCCATGTTGCTGTATTCCTTGCTGTTTATCATGGGCTACGATATTACCTTAGACGATTTAAAGCAGTTTCGTCAGTTAAACAGCCGCACGCCGGGGCATCCGGAATACGGAGAGACACCGGGGGTGGAAGTGACGACCGGTCCGTTGGGACAGGGTGTCGGTGCCAGTGTGGGCATGGCTATTGCCCAAAAATGGCTGGCCGCCCGCTACAATAAAGAAAATTTTAATCTATTGAATTATTCGGTTTACGCCCTGTGCGGAGACGGAGATTTAATGGAAGGCGTTTCCGCGGAGGCGGCTTCATTGGCCGGTCATTTGCAATTGGATAATTTGATCTGGGTTTACGATAATAATCATATTACCATCGAAGGGAAAACCGATCTGGCTTTTTCCGAAGATGTAAAAAAGCGCTTCGAAGCCTACCATTGGGATGTGTTTCATGTGGACGATGCCAATGATACCGAAACATTAAACCAGACCCTGGCCAAGGCGCAAAAAAGCACAAAACCGGTTTTGGTCATTGTCGATAGCCATATCGGTTTCGGCAGCCCGCATTTGCAAGATACGGCCAAAGTCCACGGTTCTCCCTTAGGGGAAGAAGAGGTGCGTTTGACCAAGGAGCGCTACGGTTGGAATCCCGATTGGGTTTTCCATGTGCCCGAAGAGGTTATTCAATTCCGCAAGGAAAATGTGGCGCGCGGTGCAAAACGCCAACAGGAATGGGAGGCCTTGTTCAGGGATTATGAAAAGCACTATCCCCAATTGGCTCACGAATTTTTGCTGCTGCAAAGCGGAGAGCTGCCGCAGGGCTGGCAACAGGCTTTGCCGCAATTCCCGGCGGATGAAAAAGGCCTGGCAACACGTGCTTCCAGCGGAAAAGTGATCAATGCCCTGGCGCAAGCCATTCCTTATTTTTTGGGGGGCTCGGCCGATTTGGCTCCGTCTAATAAAACGCACATCGAATCATCCGATTCGTTTTCGGTTAAAGATCGCAGTGGCCGGAACTTTCATTTTGGTATTCGTGAACATGCCATGGGAGCCATTGCCAACGGCCTGGTCTTGAGCAAGTTGCGGGCTTTTGTGGGAACGTTTTTCGTCTTTTCGGATTACATGAAACCGGCCATTCGTCTGGCAGCTTTGATGAATTTACCGATAATTTACGTGTTTACTCACGACAGTATCGGAGTGGGTGAGGACGGCCCCACGCATCAACCGATTGAACATCTGGCCGCTTTACGGGCCGTACCCAATGTGGATGTATTCCGTCCGGCCGATGCCAATGAAGTGGTAAAGGGCTGGCAATTTGCCGTTAGTAAAAAGGAACGGCCTACGGCACTGGTTTTAACTCGACAGAACTTACCTACCATCGATCGTTCCAAATACGCCACGGCAGATGGAGCACTGCGCGGTGGTTATGTCTTGGCCGATGCCGGTGGGACACCTGAAATTATTTTAATTGCCACCGGATCCGAAGTAGCCGTTTGTCTGACAGCGTACGAACAGTTGACGAAGGAAGGGGTAGCTGCGCGTGTGGTCAGCATGCCTTGTCTGAGTTTGTTCGAGCGCCAACCGTTGGAATACCGTAAAAATGTTTTGCCGCCGGAAGTTCAAAGGCGCATTGTGGTTGAAGCGGGCAGCCCGCTGGGCTGGGAACGGTATGCCGGTGCGAATGGCTTGATTATC
>CAZHIZ010000075.1:0-9432 GCA_964532875.1 uncultured Caldithrix sp.
ATTCACCTATTCACCTATCCAACATTCCTGTTCTTCATTCGGACGCTCGTGGCTCAGCTAACTGTTTTTTTGCCGACACAATTGTCGCAGGCGCCGCAATAGTCACCGTGTTCCAAACCGAAATATTGATGAATAAAGGCCTTGCGGCAGGTTTTCAATTTGGCATATTGCATCATCTGATACAACTGCTGTTGCTCGTTCTTCAACTTACGTTCAAGGTGCTTTTCATCCAGCCATTGTTCAGGGAAATCGCCGATTAAACGCAAATTTTTTTCTTCGATGCTGCCCACAGTAACTCCCCATCGGTCAAACAAAGCCAATACCGTTTCCGCACGAAAATCGTGACGGTTTTTGTACGTCAATTGTTCCTTAAAATATTCCAGACCCATGGCATTCACTTCTTGCAATTGATCGTGTAAAATTTGATAAGCACGATAAAAAAAATCGGCAGAAGGATTGTTCCAACGAATGAACTCCAATTGAATGTTCAAATCTTGTTGATCATACAGCAACACACAATCCGAATGCTTGCCGTCGCGCCCGGCACGACCGATTTCCTGATAATACGATTCCAGAGAACCCGGAATTTGGGCATGCAAAACAAAACGAATATCCGCCTTGTCGATGCCCATGCCAAATGCATTGGTGGCTAAAACAACCTGCCGATCGTTCTGCATAAATTGATTTTGAATTTGCTTTCGCCGGGCGGAACTTAATTTACCATGATAAATTAAATGCGGCACTTTGGCTTTGCGCAGGCGTTCACTCATTTTGAGCAAATCTTTGATCAGTGCAAAGTAAACGATCCCCGAACCCTCTTCTAAGCGACGCACAAAATCCAAAACGATCTTCAATTTTTCATCTTCACCCCAAACCTCATTGACCGCTAAAAACAAGTTGGGACGATCGATACCTTCCTGAAAAATGCGCACATCCTTAAGATGCAATTGCTGAATAATGTCCTGTTGCACGGCCGGCGTTGCCGTAGCGGTTAAAGCAATAGTCGTAGGATCGCCCAACAGATGCCGAATTTCCCCCAATCGGGTGTAATCCGGGCGGAAATCATGGCCCCATTCGCTAATGCAATGGGCTTCGTCAACAGCGAACAAACTTATTTCGCGTGCTCTGATGATTTCTACAAAATCTTCTTTACGGAATCGTTCCGGAGTCACATAAAGCAATTTGTATTTGCCCTGCGCGATTTGCGCATAACGTTTTTCCCGTTCGTTTTTGGAAAGTGAGGCATTTACGAAAGTGGCATCAATGTGTTTGCGGCGCAGAGCATCTACCTGATCTTTCATTAAAGCAATTAACGGAGAAATCACCAAAGTAAGGCCGGGCAAAAGCAAGGCCGGGAGCTGGTAGCAAATGGACTTGCCTGAACCGGTAGGCATAAGCGCTAAAACATGGTGCCCCTTTAATATCTGTTCGATGATTTCCTTTTGCGGTTTTCGAAATGCGGAATAACCGAAATATTTATTTAATGCCGTTTCTAATTCCATGACGCACTTACCTTTTTCTGTAACTTTTTTAATTTAGAAAGGTCAAAGCTAATTAGCAAAATCCCTTTTGTAATAATTCTTGTTTTTAAATTAAAATTAAAATTCATAAATTAAAGGCAACCAGTAAACGGAGATAAATAATATGGAATTTAAATTATCTGCCGAAGAAAAACGTTATCTTTTGCAGTTGGCACGTCAAACCATTGCGGCGCGGCTGCACCAACAGCCTTTGCCCGAAGCCAGGCCGATTACTAAAAACTTAACGGTGCACACCGGCGCTTTTGTTACCATTAACAAAAGAGGCCAATTGCGCGGCTGTATCGGTTACGTGGAAGGCATTAAACCATTGTATCAGGCTGTACAAGATTTGGCCTTATCCGCGGCGTTTAACGATCCGCGTTTCCCGCCGTTAAGCAAAGAAGAATTAGCGCACATCGAAATCGAGATTTCCGTATTAACGCCTTTAACCCCAGTACGCGATATTTCCGAAATCAAAATCGGGCGGGACGGATTGCTGGTTAAAAACGGATTTTACGAAGGCCTGCTATTGCCCCAGGTGGCAACGGAATATGGTTGGGACGTGGAAACGTTTTTAAACGAAACGTGTATTAAAGCCGGTTTGCCGCCGCACGCCTGGCATGACCCGGATACCGAGATTTACAAATTCAGTGCTCTAATTTTCAGTGAATCCGATGTCTAGTACACAAAGTCCCGTTTCATTGGTTGAACGTTCGCACATTGCGCGGCGCGTAACATGGATCGGCATTGCCTGGAATGTGGTGCTCATTACCGTGAAATTTGCAGCCGGCATTTTGGGCCGAAGCAGCGCATTGATTGCCGATGCCTTCCATTCCGTTTCCGATTTCGGCACGGATATTGCGGTTTTACTCAGCGTTCGTCTGGCCAACCGTCCAGTGGACGAAACACACCATTACGGCCACGGCAAAATCGAAACGTTAGCTTCCATTGTAATTTCGCTCTTCCTTTTTTTTGTGGCCCTGGGCATTATGATCGACAGCGGTTTCCAAATTTACCGCTTTGTTCAGGGCAAGCCTTTGGAGCGTCCGCAATTGATCGCTCTTTTCGCAGCCATTATTTCCATTATTATTAAAGAAGCCCTTTACCGCTACACCATTAAACACGGTAAACGAATCAAAAGTCAGGCTCTCATTTCCAATGCCTGGCATCATCGCAGCGATGCTCTTACTTCGGTTGCCGTTTCTCTTGGAATTGCCGGAGCCTATTTGTTGGGCAATCATTTTGTTTTGTTAGATCCCATTGCCGCTTTGTTGGTTTCCTTTTTTATTCTGAATTTCGTTCGCACTTCGTTCAAAGAATCCGTTAACGAATTACTGGAAGCTTCTTTGGATCAGGAAGAAAATGAACGCATTTTAAATGTAGTTAGCCAAACACCCGGGGTTTATTATCCCCATCAATTACGAACAAGACGCATCGGCAATACCATTGCTATTGAAATCACCATTAAAGTCGATCCGACCCTTTCCATTGTTCAGGCTCACGATATTGCTACCCAGGTCGAAAATCATTTGCGCCAGGAATTCGGTAAAGATATTTTTGTTTCCACACATATCGAACCGTATTACGAAAGCGAACACCTAAAGTAATAAATCAAATAAAATCCAGATGTTTACTCCACCTGTTTTATTTGAGTTAGTTAATTATATTTATTAATTTGTTTTCAGAATGTCTACGCCTAAAAATATGTCTTAACAAAACGAAAGGAGCTTTTATGAAGCGCTTTTTACAACCGTTAACCCACGGGGCATTGCTATTGGCCTTCCTTGCCTTTAGCTTTACCTTTGGAAACGCCCAAACGCTATCCGAAAAATTTACGGATGGCAACATCGATCTCAATTGGGGATTCAATTCGACCACGTACGCCGCGGGCGATACGTTGTATGTGGCCGATTCCACCGCCTCCAATTGGGGAAGCTATGTCGGTGTATTCGAAGATCAATCTTACACCGGTTTGCTTTATGCGAAAGATGCTTATTATGAAAACTTTACCGTTTCCTCCGATATCTTTCTTTACGGCCCTCCCAGCAGTGAAGCACCGCTTTATACGGGTTTGGCCATTAAAATGCTTGACAACGAATTCAAATATTATCGATTCATTTATCGCAATTCATCTTCCAGCGACAACGGTGTTTTAAAATTACAAGGCTACGACGGTTCCAGTTGGCATATCAGCAAAGTGTGGACACCGGGTGTGGATTTCGATAGTGTAAAAACCGGCTGGCATAATTTTAAGGTAACCGTAAAAGGCAATCAATTCTGGGCCTATTTCGACGGGAAACTTTTGCCCGGCTGCCCCGTAGCCGACGATAACCAATTTATTATTCAAGGTTATCCCGGTATTTTTAAATACAACTCCGGTTTCGGGCGCGTTTTGTTCGATAATTTTGAAGTGACTCCTCTGCAAATCACACCGATCGCTTCCATTCAAACTCCGGTCGATCCATCTTCCAGTGATGCCTCTCCGCTGATCGATTCCGTGGTTACGGTGCAGGGCATTGTTTCCGGCGTCAGCAAATACGGTTATTTCATGCAAGATGATTCCGGTGCCTGGAACGGTATTTATGTGTACACCGGTAATGTTGCCGATTCGTTACGCCACAAAGTCGGTGATGAACTGATCGTCACGGGACAGGTTGCCGAATACAAAAATCTAACCGAATTGAAAAACGTTTCTCAAACCTTATTCGTTTCCGACGGCAATACGCCTTACAACCCGGTGTTAATCACGGCTGGCGACTTCGGCGAGCCTTACGAATCCGTGGCCGTTAAAGTAAATGATGTAACCTGTACCAATCCCGATTTGGGCTACGGCGAATGGGAAGTGCAGGATGCCACGGGAACCATGCGCGTTGACGATTTATTCTTCGCTTACACCCCCACACAAAATACCCATTACAATTTAGCGGGCATTGGATACTATTCCTACGGCAATTACAAATTGGAACCGCGTGATTCCAGCGAGGTAGAGGAACTGGCCCCGGTTGGCCCGACCCTGCCTTTAGAAGAACATTTTACGGATGGAAATTTCGATCTGGATTGGCAAATCAATTCCTATTTGAAAGCCGCCGGCGATACGTTGTACATTGCCGATTCTACCGGCAGCGCCTGGGGCAGCTACATTGGTGTTTTCGAGGATCAGGCCTACACCGGAATTTTGGAAGTTAAAGATGCCGTATTTGATGATTACACCGTTTCCGCGGATATTTTTCTCTATGGCGATCCCAATCCCGACGCTGCTCTGTACACCGGTTTGGCCATTAAAGCCAAAGATGACGAACTCCGTTATTATCGCTTTGTCTATCGTAACTCTTCCTCCAGCGACAACGGGATTTTAAAATTGCAGGGCTTTGACGGTTCCAGTTGGTACATTAGCAAAGTTTGGCATCCCGGAACGGATTTCCCGACCATTAAAACGGGATGGCATAATTTGAAAGTTACGGTCAAAGGCCATCAATTCTGGGCCTATTTGGACGGTGTGCAACTACCGGGTTGTCCGGTTGAAGATAAGGACAAAATTCTGGATTCCGGTTATCCCGGCATCTTTAAATACAACGGCGGTGTGGCCAAAGTGCTATTTGACAATTTCATGGTTACCGAACCGCAATCCACTTTGCCGGTTTATGATATCGTCATCAACGAAATTAACTACAATCCCGCCGGATCGGATACTACCGAATTCATCGAATTGTACAACAACGACAATACCACCGTCGATTTGTCCGGATATTATTTCTCGGACGGTATTACCTTTACTTTCCCCGACGGCGCAACCCTGGAGCCCGGCGGCTTTGCCGTCATCGCCATCGATACGGCCGCTTTCCACAAATATTACGGCTTTAGCACCCCGTATCAATACAGCGGTGGTTTGAGCAACAAAGGCGAAACCGTTGTCTTTAATAATACGGATGGCGCAGTCGTCGATTCCGTAACATACGACGACAACGATCCGTGGCCCACCTCTCCGGATGGCGACGGCCCCTCTCTTTCCTTAAAGAGTCCTGATTTGGACAACACGTTAGCCGAAAATTGGGCTCCCAGTTTGCAAATCGGCGGAACGCCCGGTGCGGTTAACTTCCCGGTCAATAATCCGCCCACGCCCGTAACCTTGCTTTCGCCGGCCGACAGTACGGTATTTACACAGGCCGACTTCCCCAGCGACACCTCGATGGTTACTTTCTGCTGGACTTCGGCAACCGATCCGGATATGCAGGATACCGTGCATTATGTTTTTACGGTTTTGAGTGAGAAAAAGGAAGCTTTGTTCGATACCACTTTGGCCAGCGGTGACACCTGCTTAAGCGTAGAGCCGCCCGATTCCAGCGGATTTTACTACTGGTTTGTCAAATCCGTTGATCAGGCCGGAGCCTACAGTGTCAGCGATACTTTCCGCGTTATTTTCGATCTCGGTGTCGGTATTGCCGATCAGGACTTGCAACCGACCAAATTCGAATTGTCCCAGAACTATCCCAATCCGTTTAACCCGACAACGACCATTGAATTTAAACTGCCGGTTAAGAGCGATGTTAAACTGTACATTTACAATGCCCTGGGGCAAAAAGTGAGAACGCTGATCAATAAAGACATGGCACCCGGTTCGTACAAAGTGGTCTGGGATGCTAAAAACGACAGCGGACGGAAAGTTGCTTCCGGTCTGTACTTCTTTGAGCTGCGTGCCAAGAATTTCCGTCAGGTTCACAAAATGATTCTGATGAAGTAATCGCGTAAAACGAAACCTGCCAACAAAACACAAAAGGCTGCCTTAGGGCAGCCTTTTTTTTATTGCTGTAGGTCAAATTTAACGCATTAAAATCATTTTACGTAAAAACGTTTTCTCTCCGGCCTGCAAACGATAAAAATACATGCCGCTGCTTACCGGCTTTCCCAGATCATTTGTACCGTTCCATTGCACCTGATAGGCCCCGGCTTTTAAAAAACCGCCCTGCAAATGGGCAATCCTTTGTCCGGAAATGTTGAAAATATCCAGATCCACTCGGGAAGCCCGGGGTAAATAAAAGCGGATGGTTGTGGACGGATTAAACGGATTGGGGTAATTCTGTTCCAGAGTAAAATCCCGAATTGCCTGAGCCAACGGTTCTTTTATTCCGGTTAAAATTAAACCCTTTTGCGGGTGGAAGGTATTGCGATCCGTAAACACGTGAAATTCTCCGGCTTGCAAGGTAACAGTAGTATCCGTTTGCCCGACATAAAATGAGTCACCGCTAAAAAAATCGTACCACCATCCGCTGTGAGAAAACATCGGTTGGATGCTCCCCGAGCTGACATTAAAGTTGCCCACGATTGAAGCATTCATGGTAGCAAACAAAACGTTTATGCGCTTCATGCCGCCGTAAACGGACAAATTGACCGTCGAATACGGTTTATTAAAGACATCGTACGTTTTTCGCAGACGCATTAAAGCGGCAAAAGTTTGGTACAATTTACGCCGCTGAGGATTCTGAAAATAGTCCCAACGGATCGGTTTATTGCCTACCCGGCCGTTGTAATCGATGGAATAATCGTAACCCAATTCGCCGAATTGCCAGATCATTTTGGGGCCGGGATACAGGAAGAAAAAGGCGGCATCCAATTTAATACGTTCCAGGGCCGTATTTAAATCTTTAATATTGTAGTCGCCGTTGGAATTTCCCCATTTTAAATTTTTGTACATCAGGCGTTCTTCATCATGGCTCTCCATGTAGGTGACCAGACCGGACTTACTCCATCCCCGCGTTTTGAAATAGCCCCAGCTAAAATCCGATTTTCCGTTGCTATTGTAGCCCATGGCGGCTTCGCTGTACGGGCCGTTTAAATTGCCCCAAATCATCATGCCGTCATTAGCCAAAACCGTTTCTTCACTATTGTCGGTAAAATGTTCCAGAATAACATAGGCCTGCGGATCAACCTGCCAAATTTTACGGGCCATGCGTTCCAAAATGCGAATGCGCGAAGCGTCGTAATTCCAACCGTCGCCGGGCACATTGGTAAAACCTTTGGTAAAGTCAAAACGGTAGCCATCCACATGATATTCTTTAATCCAGAACCGATTTACCCGATCCACAAATTTTTGCGTGGCCGGGCTTTCGTGATTAAAATCGTTGAACCAACTGTAGGCGGGATTGGGCGATTTGGTATTAAACCAGGGATTTTGGGCGGTCGGCGGGCCGTAGTCACCCTCATTGTACAGACGCACCAGGGGACATTGCGAGGTGGCATGATTTAAAACCATGTCCAGAATAACCGCCATCCCGCGCGCATGGCAACTATCCACCAGAGCTTGCAAATCGTGTTTGGGACCGTAATATTTATCCGGGGCAAAATAAAAATCCGGATTGTAGCCCCAGCTTTCATTACCCTCGAATTCGGTTACGGGCATCAGCTCAATGGCATTAATGCCCAAATTTTGCAAATAATCCAGAGAATCGATGATGGTTTTGTAATCGTGATTGGACACAAAATCCCGCACCAGCAATTCGTAAATCAAAAGCTGGTCTTGCGGCGGACGTTGATAATTTTGGTCGTGCCACTGGTAAGGCGCTTGAGCTGTTTGTAAAATCGAAACGGGAAAATCGGTTTTACCGTAAGGATACGGCTTTAAATGGGGATAGGTCGATTCCGGAATGTACTGGTCGTTCCAAGGATCCAGTATCTTTTCCGTGTAGGGATCGGCAATGCGAATCGTTCCGTCCACTAAATACTGATAGGCGTATTCCGTCCCGGGCGAAAGCTGGTCCAGCGTAAGCCAAAAATAAACGCTGTCCGCATCAACGGAATCGCGGTGCATTCGGTAAGCGCTTTCCACCTTCCAATCGTTGAAATCGCCGATAACGTAAACGAATTTTTTGTAGGGTGCAAACAAACAGAGCGTGGCCTTTTGCGGATTATTGGTGTCGTACGTAACACCTTCGATCAATCCTGCCGGTCGATCTTCGTCGGTAATCGGCGGATTGACCATAATGGTAAATGTTTTGGAATCGGTCAGACCGCCACTATCGGTTACGGCGGCATACACCGTTTTTTTACCCGGACCATCGTTAGCCACATAGGTGTAATGCAGGGTATCGGCCGAAGATTGCGCCACCAAAGTACCGTTGATGCGCAATTCAAAGTGATCGGCCCGGGTACCGATGGCCGCTGCGGTGAGAACGATGGGTAACGAATCGTTCGGGTTCAAAAAAACCGGTGAGCGATCCGCATCGCCGTACGTTTCGTCAATAACGGGTTTAAGCACAACGATGTTGATGCCGGGTTCGTACAGGTCATAAAAAATATCGGCGCCACCCACATCGCGCCCCGTAACCGATCCGTCCGAATTGCGAAAAACAAAGGCCAGTTTGAGAATTTTCTCCGACTGGGGCACGCCGTAATAACGATGCGGATAGCCGATGGTCAGCTTCCACAAGTTGTTGCCTGCTTTAATCATGTGGTTGGCTTCCGTATTTTCATTCCATGCGGTTTTAACGTATTTCCAATCCGACGGACCGTTGCTCAAATTGGTAATGACTCCGGTATGAGCGTAAACATCCGTACCCGAATAGTTCATCAGTCCCTGATCGCCCTGATCGGCATGGAAGTAAATAATAATGGAATCGTTTTCCGTGGCATAGGCCGGTTCCGTCGTAACCACCTGGGCCCAACCCGAATTCATTGCAAAAAGCAATATTAAAATACTTATTTTGTTGATGATCTTCATTTTTCTCCGTCCTTTAAATTTTCGTAATTAGCGCCTGAAAGGGCTTTAAACGGGGCAAAATCCCCTTCGAACCGCCATCAGGCTCTTGCGAATCGAATAAAACCACTTTAACGTCCGAAATCAATTTTTGCTCCAACTCCTGCTCCCGGTTTGTCAAATTGATGATGATGCGCAGGTTCTTCTCTTTATCAAACACCAAAG
>CAZHIZ010000075.1:9532-10721 GCA_964532875.1 uncultured Caldithrix sp.
GCACGCGGCAAATCATGATTTTCCGCAAAACGCAAGGGTAGGCTGTTTTGCGGGTAAAGCGCGGTTTTCACCAGCACCCATTCGGCCAATAGGCGAGGCTCGATTTTACCCTGAAAGGCCAAACGCAACAAACGCAAGGTTGACCAATCGTAGGTACTGTTAAAACCGATTTGATGCAGTAAAGGACTTTCCCACTCGGCCAACAAATAAAAATCGCTTTTAACGGCGCGTAATTGGGGAATGACCCATTGCCAGAAGGCATTCGGCACCAGACCGGCCACATCGCAGCGGTAGCCGTCCACGTCAAATTCGCGAATCCAATAGGTCATGACCCGTGCCATGAATTCCCAGGTGGTACGCCTGGCATAATTCAGGTCGACAATATCCGTCCAATCGGCCACTTTACGCCGGGGAGCACCGTTTTCATCCAAATCGATTAAATGAGGCATTTGCTCCAGGGGCACAAAATCGGGAGCCACGTGATTCGGTACCATATCCAGAATGACACGCATGCCCAATTCATGGGCTTGTTCGATTAGTCGTTTAAAATCCGCTTCCGTACCGTATTCGGGATTCACCGTAAAATAATCGCGAATGGCATAAGGCGAACCCAGACTTCCTTTACGATTTTTCCGACCGATGGGGTAAACGGGCATGAACCAGACCACATCGATGCCCAATTCTTTTAGCTCCGGCAAACGTTTACGCACGGCTTCGAAGGTTCCCTGCTCTGAAAAAGCACGCACGTAAATTTCGTACAAAACCGCTCCCTGCATCCATGGCGGGTTTGGCGGGCCTGCCACCCGGCCCAAATCCGCAACCTTTTTTTCTACGCCCAATTCCGGCACATGCCGCATTACCCGGTTAAAAACAGATGTGTAATCCAGCCTCATCGAAATTCTTCTTTCAGGGCTTCACCGTTAAAAATGGGTTGTACCGCTTTGTGTTTGTATTTTTCGATTAAACGATCCAAATTCTCAAATCCTTCCTTCTGCATGGCGGTAACCGATCGGCTCACATCTTCCTGCATGCGGATGCCGTACAGGGTAATGTCCAAAATAATATGATTGGTGGCGATGTCCACAATGGCTTTATTATCGGTCCAGGCCGTCTTTTTCGTGTACTTGTCGTCCGCTTCTCCCATCAACAATTCGACGTGGTCGATTACCAGAATAATTTTACGTTCCCA
>CAZHIZ010000075.1:10821-15392 GCA_964532875.1 uncultured Caldithrix sp.
CCCGGTTCGATTTCCGTATCGAAATGGCTTAAAGCCTTACGGGCTTCTTCCAGGCGTTCTTTAAACTGCCTTTCCAACAAAGAAATCAACTGCTCGGGAGGTAAGGGCACGTATTTTTGCGGATTGGTGTACAGAGCAGTGGCGGCACCCAGAGCTTCCAATTTCTTAATAACATCGTAAATTGCCGATCGCGGCACTCCCGAGTCTTTACTCAATTCGTAACGCGTGCTCGGATTATTTTTCAGCAATGCAATGTATGTTTTTGCTTCGTAAGTGGTAAAACCTAAAGCTTTCAGGCGTTCCGTTAAACGCGTTTCCTTCATTTTAATGCCCCCTAAAAAATGTTAATACGTCTTTTAAATGCCCGCGCCAATTACCCCAATTGTGTCCTTCCGGGAATTCTTGCATTCGATATTGAACTTTTTTCGTTTCCAAAATGGATTGCAAGCGTGCATGTTCTTTTTGCACATTTTCGAAAATTCCGTAACTAACATAAATCTTTGTCTCGATTCGGGGTAAAGCCTGCAAAATATCCAAGAGCTTTTCATGTTCGATTCCCAGCGCACCGGATTGGGAAAAAACAAAATCCAGGCGCTTACCGTAATCGCGTAAAGCATACAGGGCAATCTCCCCGCCCAGAGAAGCGCCTCCAAAACCTAATGTGTCCGGTGTGAGACCGTACTTTTTGAAAACCTGTGGAAGCAGTTCATCAAAAACCATGCGTAAATAGCGATCGTTCAACCAGTATTCTTTATTGCGGCGCACCGGATTGACAAACAAAGCGTTAAGCGGGCGGATGGTTCGGCTGCCGATCAAATTATCCAAAATGATGCGTGCGACAGCCAGGCGCAGATAATCACCACCATCATTAAAAACAAGTAAAGGTGCCCGCGGCGAGGCCTTGGGGTGCCGATAAAACACGACTTCCCGTTTATTGTGTAAAATTTTGCTTTTGAATTCAAACGTATCCAAACGACTAACACGGTAGCCCATGTTTAACAGAGCTTCCCGTGGGAAACGATAGGCCGGCATCATTAAAACCGAATTCGGCCCGAAGCCACCCAGTTCTTTGTGCGGATTTAAAGGGTCCAATAGCCAGCGTTGTCCCACCACAAATTTGTATTCCACGCGGGCATTTAACGGTAAGGTTAAGCCTAAAAAATAAAACGGCGTTTTACCGATGCGATTTAAGACAAGCGAATCGGGTCGCCACCCGGTAAAATCACCGGCTAAATAAACGGGCTGCCCCCGGCTGGTATCTTCAAACAAAAAATAGGCAACGGAATCTTCCACAAAAGGGAAGTCATGTAATTCGGAAAATTCACGAATCCGCCGTTCGGCCCGCTGCGGCGAATCTTTTTGCACGCTTTTTAATAAAGCGCTGAAATTTTGCATCCGGTTTGAACAGGAAACGTTAAGAATACTAACCGTTATTAAAACGGAAATGATGAAAATCGTTGCCTTTTTAGCCTTCATGCTTTTACGCTCCCCAACGTTAAGCCCGAAATAAGCCAACGGCTGAGACTTAAAAACAAGATGACCACCGGAATGCTGACCATAATGGCCCCGGCTGCGTACAATCCCCAGGCCACTTCCATGTTCGATGAAAACATTTTAAGGCCCAAAGGCAGGGTAAAAAAATCTTTATCCTGAATCAATACCGCGGCCACCAGATATTCGGACCAGGCCGTCATGAAGGAGAATAGAGAAGTAATGGCCAAGGCCGGCAGGGCCAAAGGCAAAATAATTTTGTAAAAGGTGGTAAACGGACCGGCCCCGTCGATGGTTGCGGCTTCTTCCAAGCTGTAAGGAATCGTGTCGTAGTAACCTTTCATTTGCCAGACGGTAAAGGGTAGTGCCGTAGCGGAATAGGCAATGATTAATCCCCAATAACTGTCGTAAAATCCCAGGCCAATCATAATAATAAAAAGCGGCAACAACAACATGGTAACAGGGAACATTTGCGTGGTAATCAAAGCGATCATAGAGGTATCGCGACCTTTGAATTTGTAACGGGAGAAAGCGTAACCGGCCGTAGCCGCCAATCCCACGGCGAAAATGGTTACGGAAATGGACACCACCAAGCTATTGAACATCCAGCGCAAAAAAGGTTGTTTGGTAAACAAATCCACATAGCTTTGAAAGGTAAAGTCAGGCGGAATGATGGCCAGCGATTTACTGAGCAATCGATCTCCGGGACGCAAAGAAATCGAAAAGACCACCAAAATCGGGTAAATGGCAAACAAGGAAAAAAAGGTTAACACGGCATAGGCGAATATTTTCCCCGGTACAGACAGTTTACGTGCATTCGAAGCCATCGCTTTACTTCCTCTCCTCAAGACGGTTCGTCCTCTTTTTCATGAAATCCCTTGCATTTTTGCACTTATTTCCACGTTTCGTTCTCATTTGTTTTTCAGGAGTACACATTTTCCGTTGCTTTAGTGCGTTGAATAAAGCGCCAGCCGAATACCAGCAAGATGGCAAAAATAATCATGGAAAAAGCCGCGGCATAGCCCATGCGAAAATAGGTAAATCCCGCCTTGTACACCCAGGAAACCAAAATATGCGTTTTATCCGAGGGCTCACCGCCGTTACTGACCAACCAAACCACATTAAAATTATTAAATGTCCAGATCACCCCCAGGGTAATAGCCGGAATCATGACCGGTTTCAACAAAGGCACGGTAATATTTTTAAATTGCTGCCAGCGTGAGGCACCGTCCATTTCGGCCGCTTCGTACAGGCTGCGCGGGATGCTTTGCAGGCCTCCCAAAGCGATAATCATCATAAAAGGAAAGCCCAGCCAGATATTGGTAATTAAGCAGGCGGCAAAGGCCCCCCACTCGGTGGAAAGCCAGGGAATGTGCCAGCCGAAAAGATGACCTAAAATCAAATTTACCGCACCGTATTCACTGTTAAACATGCCGCGCCAGGTTAGAGCCGTAATATATTGCGGTACGGCCCAGGGCAAAATAAGCAAGGTGCGAAAGACCGACTTAGCCTTGATGTCTTCATTTATTATTAGGGCCAAAAAAACACCGATGCCCACATGAAAGATCAAATTCAAAACCGTCCAAAGAATCGTTTTAAATAGGAAATACCAGAACATGCCGTCACTAAGCACATCCGCATAATTGCGAAAACCGATTATTTTCCAGTTTTTAAAATGCGTTAAATTCATGTCCGAAAAAGAAATAACCACATTGTACACGAACGGCCAGAGTACGATTAAAGCCATGACCAACATAGCCGGCATGACATACAAATAGACCAAACGATTCTTGTGGCTAAACAACATACTATTCACGATTTTCCCTAATCAGTTTTTCCGCCAGTTTTTGCATTTGTTTCACGGCCTGTTCGGGTGTTACCTGACCGGTAAAAATTCCCTGATAAGCCGGACGCATGGCATCAAAGATCCAGCGCATTTCCGTAACCACAGGCATCGGTCGCCCGACCATCAATTGATCCAACGAAGCCCTGATGATCGGATTATTTTGAACGATGCTGTCTTTAAAAGCGCTTTTCAGGGAAGGAATACTCCCCCCGACGCGCGTAAATTTCAGTTCCGATTCTTTGCTTGTCAAGAATTTTAACAACTTAACGACCACTTTTAATTTGGGTCCTTTTAAATTAACATTCATGGAATAACCCATGGGCGAAACCAAAGGTGCGGGCCAGAGCCCGGTTTCGTCGATTTTGGGAATACGTGCAATTCCGATGGGAATTTTATTTTTAATGTAGGTTCCAAATGACCATGGCCCGTTGATGATCATGGCCGAAAGTCCGTCCTTAAACAGGGCATTGGCGATTTCATAATCGCATTCTTTGGGCATTATCTTGTATTTATTGACCAGATCGTAAATAAGTTGCGCCGCTTTTAGGGTAGCCTGCGTGTCGAGCGTGGGGCGGCCTTGTTTATCGAAAATCCAGCCGCCGTATCCGGTAATAAAAGGAATAAAAAAGAAAGGCTCGGTGTAATTCCAGGCAATGGCGTAGCGATCGGGGCGTCCGTCCCCATTCTCGTCTACGGTTAATTTTTTACCCATGGCAATCAACTCCGCCATGGTTTGCGGAGGCTTTTTCACCAGATTTTTATTGTAGATCAAACACAAATGATTACCAACCCGATCGGCAATTTGGTACAAATGGCCGCGGAAATAAGTAACCGCAGCAACCGGTTTTTTCAGGAATTGATCCAGATAAGCGGGGGAGAACAAATCATCCATGGGACGAACGACACCCAATTCCACAAACGGCCCGATATTATCGCTGGCGCCGTGGATGAGCGCCGGACCTTTACCGGCCAAAGAACTGATAATAAAATTGGTTCGCGCTTCTTCCGGGGCGTAAAATAATTGCGCAAACCGGTATTGTGGATAACTTGTGGAAAACTCTTGTAAAAGCGAATCCAAAACCGCCCGTTCGGCAGGGCGCATGGATGACCAAATGATTATTTTCTCTTTATTATGGAAACAACCTGTTGTTAATAAAATACTTACGAGAATAAGGTGTATGGTCGTTACCCAAATTCGTTTTGTTAGCTTATGATTAAGGTATTTTATCATTTT
>CAZHIZ010000076.1:0-13166 GCA_964532875.1 uncultured Caldithrix sp.
GTTTCAAAAAAAGCGAAGGATCCCTTTCAAAAACCGATTGTCAAAATGCCGCTGCCCAGCAGAATGAGCACCGTGCCCCCGATTGTCCTGATGTAATTTTTCTCCTTTAGAAAAAGGAAAGCGTACAGGGTGCTGATCAAAACGCCGGCACGTTTAAAGGCAATAACATAGGTTACAAAAGCCATTTTAATTGCTGTTAATTGGCACAATGCCAATAAAGCGCTGACGATTCCCAACAAAACCAATAAACGTTTTAACTTCCATGGAACACCGACCTGCGGCTTTAATCCAGCCTTTGGCCTTCGCCGACGCATGAATTCCAACACCAAAAAAGCAATGCCGAGAGAAAGATGAATAGCAGCACCATAGAATTCGGGACTGCTGCTCTGCACGGCGATTTTTTCCACACTGGCCGTAATGCTCCATAAAAAGGCCACGAGGACCATGAACCAAATGCCCTTCTCTTTTAAATTGATTAATCGGGTCCAACCCTTTGACGAACGGTCTTGATCCGGCAACTGCAGGACAAAGGCCCCCAGGACGATTAATAAAATCCCCGCGAATTTAAGACGGGTAATGGTCTCCCCCAAAATGAAGTACGAACTCAAAGTTAAAAACAAGGGGGTTAAACCCACAAACGGCATAATGACGGAAACGGGATATTTAGCGAGAGCGCTTAAAAGCAATGAGTAAGCAAATATATTCAAAATGAGACTAATTAAAAAGGCACCTAAAAACGGAGCGAAACGAAGGGAAAGGTGTTGCCCGAGGGCCAGAGGCAATAGAACAAATCCGGCAATGAAAAAAAGATATTTAAGTATGGTTGTTTGCTCAAAATGTGCCGAGAGAATTTTAAGCAGAATCGATTGTATGCCGAAAAACGTACCGGTAAGAATAGAGAGCGTAAGCCAGGAATGCAACATGTGCAATGCTTAGGCTTCTTGGTCCGTGTCGTTGTCCGGGGATGAAACAGAACCGAAAGCCACCCCTTTTATTTTCACGTAAAGTTCTTCCCGATAAATTTCCACATCCTTAGGAGCATCAATGCCCAATTTCACCTGATGCCCGCTAATATCAACCACCACGATGCGGATATTGTCGCCAATGGTAATGGCTTCTCCCAACCTCCTTGTTAATACTAGCATGTCCTCTCCTCCCGCTTGGTTTCACTTTGCCATTTCGGTGCCCGTTTTTCAAGAAATGCATTAATACCTTCGGAAAATTCGTCGGTTTGGCGAAAACGCGCATTCACTTCGGATAAGCGCTCGATATCTTTTTCAATGTTCTGATAATTGAATTCCGAGAAAAGCTGTTTGGTCGTTTGCATCGCCTGCTTCCCGTTTTGCAAGAATTGGTGGATCCAATTTTGAACAACGGCTTCCATTTGATCGGCATCCACCACTTGATTGATCAAACCGAAATCCAACGCTTCCCGTGCAGAGATAATCTTTCCGCTGATTAACAGTTCTCTTGCTTTACGTTCACCTATTTGACGAATCAGGAAGGTAGAAACCAGAGCAGCAACAAAACCTATTTTAACTTCCGGATAGCCGAATTTAGCATTTTCATTGGCCAGAATCAAATCGCAAACGGAAGCCAACCCGCAACCGCCGGCCAGAGCGGGACCTTCCACCTGCGCAATAATCGGTTTGGGGAAGGTGTACATTTTCAAATACAAAGTTCCAAGGGCCAGCGAATCTTTTTTATTTTGTTGAAAGTCAAACTGACGCATCTCCCGCAAATAGGCTAAATCGGCACCGCTGCAAAACGCCTTGCCCTGCCCTTTCAGTACCACTACTTTTACCTTGCTGTCTTTTAACCAACGATCAAGGATATCGTGCAATTCGCTGATCATCGGCGCATTTAAGGCGTTGCGTTTTTCCGGCCGATTCAAAGTAATGTAACCGACACATTGTGCGCTGTGTACTTTTATGGTGCTGTACATCCCATTCATGTTTGAATAACTCCGGGGTTGAACGGTGCAAATTCAGGGATCAAACTAACGGCCTGCAGTGAAGCAATCAGTCGGTCTCTGGTTTCTTCGGGTAAAATGAGTTCATCCACCCAAAGTCGCGCTGCCGCATAGCGCGGATCGGTTTGTTCCGAATAGGTTTTGCTAATGGTACGGAAAAGCTCCTGCTTTTCTTCGTCGCTCAATTTTTTACCGCTGCGTTCCAGTTGCCGAATTTTTAAATCCAAAAGGGTGTTGGCGGCCTGCGCCCCGCCCATTACGGCATATTTGGAAGAGGGCCAGGAATAAATAAAATTGGGATCGTAAGCCTTGCCGCACATGGCATAGTTGCCTGCACCATACGAACCGCCGATAATAAGGGAAATTTTGGGTACGACCGAATTGGAAACCACATTTACCATTTTGGCCCCGGCTTTAATAATGCCGCTCTGTTCAGCTTCTTTACCCACCATAAATCCGTTGACATCATGAATGAATAACAACGGAATCAAATTTTGATTGCAATCCATAATAAAACGGGCTGCTTTTTCCGCGCTTTCCGTGTAAATCACGCCGCCAAATTCCGGTGGTTTGCCCTTGCGCCGAATATGGCGCTTTTGATTGGCAATAATACCTACGGGATACCCGCCGATGTGCGCATAGCCGCACACCAATGTCTGCCCGTATTCTTTACGATATTCAATAAATTCGGAATCATCCACCAGGCGGGCGATGATTTCCCGCACATCGTATTCCTGAGTAGGATTAAACGGCATGATTTTGTACAGATCGTTAATGGGATATCGGGGCTCTTTGCTGGCGATCTTGCGAATGGGAGAAGACGGCGGATTGCCCATTTGACGTACCAATTTTCGGATATGTTGCAAAGCTGCCGGATCGTTCGGTTCCTTAAAGTCAATCGTCCCGCTTATTTCGGCATGCATTTGTGCGCCGCCCAATTCTTCCGCGGAAACAACCTGCCCAATGGCTGCCTTCACCAGAGCCGGACCGCCTAAGAAAAGTCCGCTGCCTTCGGTCATCAGAATTTTGTCGGTCATTACGGGTAAGTAAGCCCCGCCGGCCACACACATGCCCATGATGGCCGTTATTTGCGGAATGCCTTTGGCGCTCATGCGTGCATTCAAATAAAACACGCGACCGAAATCGTCTTGATCGGGAAAGACATCTTCCTGCAAGGGCAAAAAAATACCGGCCGAATCGACTAAATAAATGGTGGGGATGTGATTCTTAAAAGCAATGGTCTGGGCACGAATAACTTTTTTAGCGGTCATGGGGAAAAACGAACCGGCTTTGACTGTGGCGTCGTTGGCAATGATCATGCACAGACGACCTTCGACAAAACCAAGCCCGCAAACCGTGCCGGCAGCCGGTGCACCGCCCCACTCTTCGTACATGCCGTAAGCGGCATAGGTACCCAATTCAAAAAAAGGACTATTGGCATCCAAAAGATGCTTAATGCGTTCACGTGCGGTCAAACGATTCTTGGCATGCTGCCTTTCGATGTTTTTGGAACCGCCCCCTAAATGTATCGTCTTGCGTTCACTAATTATTTTTTCTTTTTCCGCCTGCCAATGCGTACGATTTTCGCGAGCCGCTGGCGATGAAAAATTGAATTTCGATTCGAGAATATCACCATTCCGTTTGGTCAAAATAAATCTCCTTACTACTCATTAGAAATTCAAAAAAAGAACAACAATCCACTGTATCCAATAATAAATCAGAATCGAAATTGAATCAAATTTTAATTAAAATTTAAGTTAAAACATTTTTCAAAAATAATGCCGTGCTTTTTATCAAATTTTTATCTTTTATTGAGAACGGTAAAACGTGATGATCGGGAAAATATTCGTTGAAATCGGCTAAGGTCTTAGCCAACTGATTTTTGGAAATCTTGTCTGTTTTGGTCAGAATAAGGCAAAAGGGGCGTTCGTGATACTGCAACCATTGAGCCATCTCCAGATCATTCTTCATCAAATCATGGCGACTGTCCACTAACAAACAGATTAACTTTAAGTTTTTCGCCTCACGCAAATATGTTTCAATGAGTTTTTGCCATTTCAATCGTTCCGATTTGGATAGCTTTGCAAACCCGTAACCCGGCAAATCCACAAAAAAGTATTTCTGATCGATTAAATAATAGTTAATTCCCCGGGTTTTTCCTGGCGATGATGAAATGCGCGCCAGGTTCTTTTTACCCAAAACGGCATTGATCAAGGAAGATTTCCCCACATTGGAACGACCGATAAAAGCCACTTCGGGATAAACGGGTTTGGGCAAATCCCGTGTCTGCATCACGGTTTTGTAAAATTCCGCCGATTGAAAGATAGGCTTGGCCATAGGACTCCTGAAACCAAAAAACGAAAGAAGAGCTTTAAAATTTTTAAAGCCCTTCTTTAATTTGGATTATTTTTTTCTTCGTTACAGATGCGGCAACAACTTTTGCAAGATATTCTTTTTAGGAACGGCACCGATAATTTGATCTACCGGTTCCCCGTTTTTAAAAATCAATAAGGTAGGGATGGAACGAATACCGTATTTCATGGAGATTTGCGGATTGCTATCCACATCCACTTTACCGATTTTCAATTTTCCTTCGTATTCCTGCGCAATCTGATCCACTACGGGTTCGACCATTTTGCAGGGTACGCACCACTCCGCCCAAAAATCCACCAAAACAGGTAATTCGGATTTTAAAACTTCTTTTTCAAAATTGTCTTCCGTTACAATAACGTGTGCCATTCAATACCTCCTGAATTTGACTCTATTTTATTTGTTTTTACCCAATTGAACAATGGTTATCTTGACTTTAGTTGTGCCGCTCCCGATCATGCCCAGGGCTCTCGCAGCGGCTAGGGAAACATCCAAGATTCTGTTTTTCTTAAACGGACCGCGATCGTTAATACGTACTTTTACTTTTTTCCCGTTTGCCAGATTTTCAACCAGGAGAATGGTGCCAAAGGGCAGCGTGCGATGCGCAGCCGTCATGGCATGCATGTTGTAAATTTCTCCGTTGGCTGTTTTACGACCGTGAAATTCCGCCGCATAATAGGAACATTGTCCGCTGAAACTTTGCCCGACCTTAAATCGTGTGTGTAAGCGCGTGCTGCGATCCACGGAATCGACGGAAGCAAAACGCACGGTAGAAGAGCAGCCGCTTAAACTAAGTAACACAATAAAGAAAAAGGTCATAAAATTTGCCGATTTTCGAAAACGAATTTTCATAATTAATTATTTCATTTACTACCGATCTACGGAAGAACATGCCCATTTGAATGAATCCGAATATAGGAAAGAAATCCTATTAAATTCAAAGATTTTTACAAAGGACAGAACTATCGTGGCCCATGGTTTTATAGTGGCCCGTTTTATTTTCTTTCATTTCGTGCCTTTGGCGATTAAATTAAAAGCTAAAGAATGAAGGGAACATTAAGATTTTACGCCGGCAAGCGGGAATGCTTAAAACGTTTTAGTAATGAGAGCGATTTTCTACACTGCGGGCGACATTTCCAATTGATTATTTTTTGCTGTGAGGCAGATGAATGAAAAATATTTTTAACTTGTTTTTACTGATTTTAGTGATTTTTTACAGTCCATTTAATGGCTACGGCAGGGAAAGGCAGAGCATGATTTTTTATGTGGGCACATATACCTCGGCCGATTCTCAGGGAATTGAGGCCTATCGCTTGCAACCTGAAGCGGGCAAATTGCAATTTGTAAAAATTTTTCCGGGCATTCGCAATGCTTCCTTTTTGCGATTTTCTGCAAACGGCCGTTTTCTTTATGCCGTCAATGAGCTGAGCGAATGGCATCAACGTCCTTCGGGTGCGGTGTCCGCCTTTGCCGTGGACCCGCAAAACGGCGATTTACACTTGATTAACCAAGTCTCGTCACAGGGACGCGCTCCCTGTTATTTAACGGTTTCCGCTAACGGGCATTTTGTGTTGTTCAATAATTATCTGGACGGTACGGCCCTTTCCTATTCCGTCCGAAATGACGGCGGTTTGGGCGCTTTAATTTCTTTGATGCGCTTTCACGGCTCCGGTATTGTTAAAGGACGGCAAGATGCCCCGCACGTCCATTCCATTAACCTGAACCCGCAAAATACCTTTGCTCTGGTGGCCGATTTGGGTACGGATCATTTAACGGTTTTAGCTTTCAACGACCGTAGCGGCGAATTATCGAAAGTGCGCACGGTGCAAACGGCACCCGGATCCGGCCCGCGTCATACGGTCTTTTCCGCAGACGGTACCTATCTTTATGTGGCTAATGAACTGAGTAACAGCGTTGATGTTTACTCGTTTGTGCCTTCTTCCGGTTTGATGTCTCACCTGCAAACCGTTTCCACTTTGCCTGCGAATGTTTCGGCTATTAATTATCCGGCGGATATTCATCTTAGCCCGGACGGCCGTTTTTTATATGTTTCCAATCGCGGGCACGAGAGCATTGCCCGTTTTTCCGTTCAAAGTTCAAAAGGCACACTTTCCTTTTTAGGTACCGATTCGGTTTACGGATCGTGGCCCCGCAATTTTGGCCTGACTCCCGACGGCGCCTTTTTGATTGTAGCCAATCAAAAGAGTCATAATTTAGTTCTTTTTAGGCGGAATGCACAAACCGGCCGTCTGCAAAAAGTCGATGAAATAGCCACGGTTGCCGCGCCTGCCTGCATTGCCTTTCTCCCTTTTTAAAACGTGTGCAAAAGGGAGACATCCGGTATTCTTATCGAATCCTTATACTGCGACCTTTCCGGCCCGCAGCCCATTACCAACGGCCAACAATTCCGAAGCTTCGTGAAAAAATACGGCTCCGGCTACCGTCAAAATGCCGCTAACCGCCGAAGGTATCAGCACCGATAGGACAAGGATGGAAAAAACAATATTTTGCAGGCTAATCCGACGTGCTTTTTTACCCAGCGTCAGGGCAAAAGGCACTTTTGTTAAATCATCACCCATTAAGGCAATATCGGCCGCTTCAATGGCCGCATCAGTACCCGCCGCGCCCATGGCCAAACCTACGGTGGCCCGTGCCAGTGCCGGCGCATCATTGATGCCATCGCCCATCATCATCGTCGGCCCGTATTTTTGTTCGATTTGCAAAACGGCATCTATCTTTTCCTCCGGTTTTAAACCGGCTCGCACATCATCAATACCCAATTCGCGGGCAAAAGCCTGAGCGGTCTGCGCATTGTCACCGGTCAGCATGGCAACTTTTAAACCCAAAGCGTGTAAGCGTTTAATAACTTCTTTTGCCTCGGGTCGTATTTCGTCGCGAACAGCAATAAAACCTAAAAATTCCCGGTCGTTTCCTACTACGATTACCGTTTTTCCTTGGGTGCGCAATTCGGACATCTGCGAAAGGGACTTTTCATCCAATACCTCATGAGGCAACAATTCGGGGCGACCAATCCACACGGTTTTCCCGCTAATGGTTGCCTGGGCTCCGTAACCGGCAATAGAACGAAAATCTTTAACTTCCAAACTTTTGATCCCTTTTTCCGAAGCTTTTTGTACAATAGCCTGAGATAAAGGATGTTCCGACAGCTTTTCGATACTAAACGCTATTTGCAGCAATTCATTTTCCGAGCCCCTAAAAGCATGCACATCCGTAACAACCGGCTTGCCTTTTGTCAGGGTGCCGGTTTTGTCCATGGCCACGGCTTTAATTTTACCCAGATTTTCAAGATGGGCTCCGCCTTTGATTAAGACGCCGCTTCGGCCGGCTTTGCCAATACCGGCGGCCATGGCAATGGGCATGGACATAATTAAGGCGCATGGGGCGGCTGCCACCAAAAGGACAACCGCACGCGCCGCCCAAAATCCGACGGATAAACCAATAATCCAGGGAATGGTTATCATCAAAAGGGCACTAAAGAGAACCAACGGCGAATATTTACGGCCAAAGCGTTCGATAAAAGCCTGGGCCTTTCCTTTTTGATCCTGAGCTTCTTCTACCAGATGGATTATTTTGGAAAGCGTGTTATTTTCAAATGTAGCCGTGGCGCGGATTTTTAAGGCTCCATCCTGATTCATCGTGGCTGAAAAAACGGGCATGCCCTCTTTTTTGGCCACGGGTTGCGATTCCCCCGTTACCGGCGCTTCGTTAATAAGCGAACGTCCCTGTAGGATGATCCCGTCGGTAGCAATGGATTCACCGGGTTTAACCAAAAAAATATCGCCTACGTGCAGGTCCCGGGCAGGGATTATCATCTCTTTTCCATTGCGTAAAACGCGTGCCTCTTTGGGAGCTAAATCCAGCAATTTTCGGATGGAGGCCCGGGTTTTGGCATAAGTAAATCCTTCCAATCCTTCGGCAGCTCCGTACAAAAAAACTAAAAATGCCGCTTCATCCCACATGCCCAAAATAACCGAACCGGCCGTAGCAAAAATCATGAGCATTTCAATGCCGATTTGTTTCTCGTAAAAAAGGTCTTCCAAACCTTCCCGCGCCCAATGGTACCCCCCAAGCAAAATAGCCGTGATAAATAGCCCGATTTCTACCTGCGGATTTAAAAACCCCATTTTGGTTAAAATAAAGGCACTTGTAGCGATCAAACCGGCTATTAAGGCATTACGTAATGGCGGATGGCCGTACCAATGCTCTGCAAATCCGTTTTTCCCCTTTTCTTCTTTCATAAAAATTTCCTTTCAAAATATTGTTCGGAAAAATTAAACGGCATTTTCACCCCGTTCTCCCGTGCTGATCCGAAGCGCATCGCTTATTTGTGAGACATAAATTTTCCCGTCACCGCGTAAGCCCGTGTGGGCTGCGCTTTCGATGGCGCGAACGATTTGCTCCGCAATGAGGTCACGACAAAATATTTCAATTTTAAGATGTCGCACAAAATCGCTCAATTGCTCTTCCGCAGAAGCCTCTGTTTTGCTACCGCGGCCGAAACCTTTAACTTCCAGAACGGTCATGCCGGTTAGCTGATCGATGTGGCGCAGAGATTCGGTAACGTCATCTAATTTATGCGGTTTAATATAGGCAATGATGTGTTTCATAATTTTGTTCCTTTCTTTGTAAATTTTTTAAAAGGGTGACTTCAAATGTGCCGGTTTCCCGGCTCAACTGAAGTCTCCCCTGTATTGTGCCACATTGCACGTTCTTTCTTCCCGATTTTTTACTCGTTCTGCGTTTCGCTTTGGGTATCGATGGCAAACCATTTGTAAATAGCCGGAATCACCAGCAATGTTAATATGGTTGACGTAAATAAGCCACCAATAACCACGGTAGCCAACGGTCTTTGCACCTCGCTTCCCACACCGGTGGCAATGAGCAAGGGAATCAACCCCAAGGCTGTGGTAACGGCCGTCATTAAAACCGGACGTAAACGCAACACGGCTCCTTTTACCGAGGCTTCATCCATGGGTATGCCATCTTTTAATAATTGATTGAGATAAGTTACCAAAACCATGCCGTTTTCCAAAGCAATGCCGAATAATGCAATAAAGCCCACGGAAGAAGGCACGGAAAGATTCTGCCCGGAGATCCACAGGGCGGCAATGCCTCCCACTAAAGCCAAGGGAATATTGAGTAAAATAAGCAGGGTATTTTTCAATGAACCGAAACTGGAAAAAAGTAAAATGAAAATAATGATCAAGGTGACCGGAATAACCACGGCTAAACGTTTATTCGCTTCCTGCTGCAATCGGAATTGGCCGCCCCAGGTAACCAAATACCCCGCCGGTAACGATACGTTAGCATCGATGGCTTTCTGCGCTTCTTTTACAAACGAACCGATATCGCGTCCGATGACATTACTTTGTATGGTAATAAAGCGTTGACTGTTTTGCCGGGTTATCTGACGCGGCCCCACTACTTCGCGAATATTCGCCACCTGTTGCAAGGGAATATGCATTCCATCAGGTGTTTCCACTAAAATATTGGCGATGGCGTTTTTGCTTTTACGAAATTCAGGTGCCAGACGTACCAGAATATCAAAACGACGCACCCCCTCGAAAACCTGACCGGCCGTTTCTCCGCCGACGGCTGCACGAATGACGGATTGAACATCTTCTACATTCAATCCGTAGCGAGCAATGGCATGCCGATTTACGGTAATCAACAATTGAGGCGTACCGCTAACCTGATCCGGTTGCACATCGGCCGCTCCGGGCACACGCTGCACAACCCGTGCGATCTCGTCCGCCTTTTCTTTCAGCACGTCCAAATCATCCCCGAACAATTTGATGGCCAATTCCGCGCGTACTCCTTCTAATAATTCGTCAACTGTCATTTGAATCGGTTGGGTAAAGTTCGAAAGGACCCCGGGAATATCTCCCACTTCTTTTCGAATGACTTCTTCCAATTCCTGTTGGGTTCTGGCCGTGCGCCAAAACGATTTCGGCTTTAACAGGATGTACATTTCGGCACTGTTAATAGGATCGGTGTGTGCTCCCACCTCCCCGCGTCCAATGCGGGTAACCACATGTTCCACTTCAGGTACTTTCATCACCCGCCGTTCCACAATTTGAGTAATGCGCGTGCTTTCGTTAAGTGAAATGGAAGGTGCCATGGTTAAGCGTAAAATAATTGTTCCTTCCTGCAAGGTAGGAGTAAATTCAGAACCCAATCGCGGATAGATCAAAACCCCGAGTACAAGGAGGAAAACGGCCAGAGAAACGGCTGCGCTCCGCCTTTTTACGAAGAATCGAATGACAGGTAAATACAGACGATTTAAAAAACGCACAATGGCAACATCCCTGACATTATCAGCTTTGGTGCCGGTATTCTTGCCGGGGGCACGCATCAGCAAATGAGCAAACAGCGGTGCAAGCGCAACGGCAAAAATCAAAGAACCCAACATGGCCAATGAAACGGTGTATGCCAGAGGTTTAAATGTTTTGCCTTCCACTCCCTGCAAGGTAAAAAGCGGCAGAAAAACCACAATAATAATAGTGATGGCAAAAAGTATGGGCCGCACCACTTCTTTAGCCGCACGGGCCACCACATGAATACGCGGCTCGTCCGATCGCGCTCGGCGAAGCATGCGATCCACATTTTCGACCATGACAATAGTACCGTCCACCATCATTCCAATGGCAATGGCTAATCCGCCGAAAGACATTAAATTAACCGAGAGTCCCAGATAACGCATGCCGATAAAAGCAAACAAAATGGAAAATGGGATGGATAGGGCCACTACCAGACTGGGACGAATAGAGCCCATGAAGATAATGAGAATGAAGGCCACCAGGACAATGCCCTGCAATAAGGCATCGGTTACCGTGTTTACAGCGGCTTGTACCAACGATTTTTGCTGATAATACGGAACGATCCGAACGCCTTTGGGCAGCATTTTGTTGATTTCGGCCAATTTTTGTTCCACTTTGCCGATCACTGTTGAAGAATTGCTACCGTAAAGCTTAACGACCATCCCGGCTACCACTTCCGACATGCCGTCTTTGGTTTGCACGCCACGCCGTATGGCCCCTCCGATTTTGACGTCGGCCAGTTGCTTGAGATAAACCGGTGTTCCATCCTTGGTTTTGATGACGATATTCTCGATATCCTCGAGATTCTTTACCAGGCCCACCGAGCGAACAATAAATTCTTCGTCGTTCTTTTCGATAAACTGCGCACCCACATTCAGGTTGTTGGATTTTACCTTTTCAATAATATCCTGAATGGTGACATCATAGCGCAATAAGGCATTGGCATCTACAGAAACCTGGAATTGTTTTTCCCATCCGCCGATGCCTAAAACCTCGGTTACGCCGGGTACGGTTTGCAACTGATATTTAATTAACCAGTCCTGAATGGTCCGTAACTCGGTCAAGGAATACTGTCCGGTCGTATCGTCCAGATAATAGAACAAAATCAAACCCATACCCGTAGAGATAGGTCCCATTTGAGGATCACCGAAACCCTCCGGAATTTGTTCACGGGCTTCCTGAAGACGTTCGTTCACTACCTGTCGGGCAAAATAGATATCGGTTCCGTCTTTAAAATAAATATTAACCACGGACAGACCGAAGTTGGACACCGAACGAATGGTTTCCAAATTCGGTAAGCCGTTCATGGCCGCCTCCACGGGAAAGGTCACGTATTTTTCGATTTCTTCCGGTGCCAGGCCCTGCGTTTCGGTAAACACCTGTACCAACGAAGGCGAAACATCAGGGAAAGCATCAATCGGCAACTGGCGGTAACTGAACCACCCGCCGGCCATTATCAAGACGGCCAGCGAGAACATTAATAAACGGTTACGCAATGAAAATTCAATTATTTTATTCATTTAATATTTCTCCAAATTAATTTAAACGGATTCCCCATTTCTCCGCCGCAATTCTTTTTCTTTTCTGTTCCGACTCTCCAAGGCGGGTTCCTGCTGGCGACGGATTTCAAATCCGGCAACTGCCGGAAGTGTTTTACGTATCAGTTAATGCTCATCATCACCGAATTCGCTTTTCAATAATTCAGCTTTGAGAATAAATCCGTTTTTACTCACGTACGTTTGACCGGCTTCAAGGCCGTGCAAAATTTCCACAAACCGATCGTTTTCCCGACCTGTTTCTACCGGTTGCGGTTCGAATCCTTGCCTTGTTTTAACAAAAACAACGGTCTGGTCTCCCATCGTTTCCAGGGCCGTTTTGGGAGCGATAATCGGAACGCGGACATTGGCGGTAATAATGCGTCCCGTAACAAAAAGGCCGGGTTTCCAGAGCCCCCTATCGTTATTTAATACGACGCGCGCTTCGGCTGTGCGGGTTGTTTCATCAATGATCGGAGAAATATAGCTGATGGTGCCTGTTTTCTGTGGCATGCTTTTACCGGCCGAAATTAATACCTGCTGGCCTTTGTGTACATAAGGTAAATCTTTTTGGTAAACTTGCAGATAAATCCACACCTTACTTAAATCGGCAATAACAAATCCGTGCCTGCTGTCATCCACCATTTCGCCTCGCGTTATGTGCATTTCGATCACTGTCCCGTCAATTAAAGATTTGATCGGGTAATCGGACATGCTTTCGTTACTCTCAATGACGGCTAACACTTCTCCTTTTTTAACTTTGTCTCCAATGGATTTGCGAACTTCTTTCACAATTCCCGGAAAACGCGGATGTATGTGAGCCAAATTTTGCGGTGGGATGATAACTTCGCCCGGCAATTCCACATGCACTTGCAGAAAACCCGGTCCGGCTGTGGCGGTTTCCACATCAAATTCTTTCATTTCTTCAGGAGATATGGTGACCACTGT
>CAZHIZ010000076.1:13266-15358 GCA_964532875.1 uncultured Caldithrix sp.
AAATTCAAGGGTGTTAATGAACGCTTTGGAGTGACTGCCCGATTAAACGCTCGATTTGAGCGCGGATCAATTGATAGTCGCCTACATTTTGAATATAGGATTCTCTTGAAGCAAAAAGCGTACGCTGGGCGTCCAACACATCCAAAAATCCGAATTTACCTTGCTGATAACCCTGCTTAATGGTTCGAAAGGCCTGTTGCGCCTGCGGAATAATATTGTTCTTTAAGGTGCGCAACGTTTGATAAGTGGCCTTCATTCCTTGATACAGGCGTGTTAGTCGGGCCTGCAATTGCACCTGAAAACGACCTTCCTGAAAGGTGCTTTGCCGCATACGCAGAGCGGATTCCTGCACAGTACCCTGGTTGCGATTAAATATGGGTAACGGAAGGCTAAAACCGGCCACAAAGGCCCGGTCTCTACTTTCGTTAAAGGTGCGCCATCCTATGCGTATAACGGGGTCGGGAATGGCGTAGGCCTGAGCCAGGGATTGGGCTGCTTTACTTCTTTTATGAACCGTCTCCCAGCGAGCCCAATCGGGATTTTGTTTCAGCAAGGCAAGCAATTTTTCAAACGAAGGCAAAGTAAACAGGATTTCCAGATTTCCTTGGACCTTCTGAAAGGTTACCTTTTTGCTGCCCCAAACAGCAGCCAGATCGTGTCGGGCTACAATTAATTCTTTTGTTCTGCGCTGCCAGGCGATTTGTGCATTGGCCACCTCCACCTCGGCTCTATCCAATTCCGCCGGAGAAAGGCGTCCTGCCCGCACACGGCGCTCAATATTCATTTTAAATTCGCGCGCCAATTTGAGTAATTGTTTATTGAGTTTTACGAGTTCCTGAAGAACCAGTACTCTATTGAAGGAAATTACGGTTTGCAAAAAAACGTCCAATTGTTTGGATCGGAAAGAAAAGCGCGCCAAATCTTTTTCCAGTTCGGCAAGACGTGTTCGCTTGCCGCGCTTACCGGCCAACTCAATCAATTGTCCGACCGAAATTGTCGTTTCGCTCGCTTTGAAAGCACGCAATGGACCGCTACCCGCAAAATTTTCCAGTTCAACATCCAATTCCGGATTGGGAATTAGGCTTGCCTGTAAGGCAGCTGCTTCTTTGATGCGAATTTCCAACGAATAGGATTTTAGAATGGGGCTGCGGCGCATGGCAAGGTTCAAAGCCTTCGTTATGGTCAATGTCCCTTGGGCCTGCACGGAGTCTGCCAGATCAATATCGGCAGCAATATTGGTAATCAGCGGTGGAATTTTTTCCTGCGCCGTAGCCAGCGTAACAATTATCAGATAAAAAATTAAGAAGTACTTCATTCTTTTTTTCTCCATAGTTTTAGCGGAATACATTAAGTAAATGAGAAAGCGGAAAATGGAGCGGAGAAAAGCGGATGTCGCTCGAACAGGCAATTCGGAAGGGCGAAATGTGAACCTAAAATATGCAAAGGTGCTGTTGAACGGTTGTGGACTTTTCAGTTGACCGTTTCCGTTCGAAAATAGCAATTTTTAAATTCTGAAATCTGGATTTTATATTTTTACAAATTGACTTCCAAATTGCAGACAAGCCGCCATCGCAAAGCAAATTTTTGCAGTGATCCGCTATCTCCGCAATTCAAAAGAATCAAATAAGAAGCACGACGCTGCGCAGGTTGCGCTGATAAGGTAAAATAGGTACACGAGGGGCTACACGACAAATAGCCGGACGCTGCTCGTCAAAAACGAACGGCAAAAATCCGGACGACAGATGCGTGTAAAAGACATGTTGTTTGTTGAGCACATTATTATTATGCAAAAACAACGATACGTCCACACAATCATCGGTATGAAAGGCATGTTTTAGTGAAAATAAAGTGGTTTGCAAATCGTTACCGTGCTGGCAGGATTCAGGCATCGTTTGTAATTCTAACCGCACATGATCTTCGGCTACGCATAGAACCAATTCCGGCAAAGAAAGAGACAGGGTGAAAGCCTGCAGAGCAAAAAGAACGCTGAGAGACAAGTAGCCGATTTTTTTCATAAAAATTTACATCTCATATTAATTGAACGATTGCTCAAATATAATAAAAAGGACGGAGTAAAACAAATATTTTTGCC
>CAZHIZ010000077.1:0-14849 GCA_964532875.1 uncultured Caldithrix sp.
CGCGAGAACAGGCCCTGACGGGTTGGTTGAATAGAAAACGGTTGAATCGTTGAATGGGAAGTACGAATGCCCAACCATCATAATTAACAGCAGGAAGGACAAATATCTCCGTCTGACGAAACCTTCCCTATGAGGGAAGGTGCCCGAGACGCATAGCATCGAGGGCGGAAGGGTGTAAAAAATGACAAAAGAAAAATGAAAAAAATGGGATTTGTGACTCTGCGATAATCTGCCCTGAGGGTTGGTTGAATAGGAAACGGTTGAATCGTTGAATGGGAAGTACGAATGCCCAACCATCATAATTAACAGCAGGAAGGACAAATATCTCCGTCTGACGAAACCTTCCCTATGAGGGAAGGTGCCCGAGACGCATAGCATCGAGGGCGGAAGGGTGTAAAAAATGACAAAAGAAAAATGAAAAATGAAAAAAATGGGATCTGTGACTCTGCGATAATCTGCGGGATCAGCGCGAGAACCGGCCCTGACGGGTTGGTTGAATAGAAATTGGTTGAATCGTTGAATAGGAAATACGTATGCCCAACCATCGCAATTACCAGCAAAATTGGCAACACTTAGACCTTACTTTCCCTTCTCCTATAAGGGGAAGGTGGCTTCAACGAATTGAAAATCCGGCTACTGCAGGGCAGATTCCCTGTTTCCCCTTTTCTTGGCCAACCTTACCAATCCCTGCTCCCGGCAAACCCAACAATCCTTTTTCCCTTTCCTTATTTTCGTAGAATATTCATCAGCGGCATGTAGAATATTCTACAGAAGATCATTAGCAACTTACTTCCCTATCCGTATTTCCCCCAAAATCCAATCCACTTAACTCTCTTTAGATCAAGAGATTAGAACTTTTTCCACTTTTTTAAATCTTCCTCTGGCACAATGATTGATTAATAAAAGTGAAAACAAAAAACCGAAAGGATAATACGATCGGCTGCATTAATATTTTAAAAAAGACACTAGCGATTTCATTGCTAATCGGCGGGCTTGCGGGAAGCATCCTGTTTTTCCCCTTTCTTCTGGAAAAGGGCTACACCTGTCTGTATCATCGGCTCTTTGCTGGAGATCAACCCGTTCACATTGCAACACAAAAACAGATTACCGATTCAAATAGGTCGAAGGCCACGCTGGTCGAGCAAAAATTTATGCGGCACTATTTCCGGCATTATGTTTTCGTCTGGTGGTTCAGTCTGGCCCTGACGGCCTTGATTATTTGGAGGTGGAAATGGTTCGGTCCAGGCCAAAGTCACTACCGCGGCCCGGCATCCCATTTTAAAATCCGTTCGGCCCGTTCACATTAAAAGGGTCTGCATTTGAATTCCAAAATTTTAAAATACGTTTTACATCTTAAAATACAACTAACTTAAGGAGAGCTACCATTGCGACAGATTCTTTTGACTCTTTTTCTTAGCGGCGTGTTCCTATTGACCTCGCTAACGGCTCAAAGCACGCGTCCCCCGAACCTGCAAGCACTCATTAAAGAGGCGCTTAATCAGAATCCACAGCTTAAAGCCTACCGGCACCTGACCAAAGCACGAGATGCCGAAGTTCCGGCGGCAGGCGCTTTGCCGGATCCCACTTTGGGCATTAATTTATTAAACCTTCCCTGGAATAATCCGGTTTTCGATCAGGAGGCCATGAGCGGTAAACAAATAAGCCTGGCCCAAAAAATTCCCTTTCCGGGTAAACTGGGTTTGAAAAAAGAAATTGCAAAACAAGAGGCGCAAATTGCCAGAGCAAATTATGAGGAACTAAAAAATCGTTTGATTAAAAAGGTAAAAGAAGCTTACTATGATCTGTTTTACATTGATCAGGCCATTCTCACGACACAAAAGAATCAAGTCTTGTTAAAAGAATTCGTAGAAATCGCCACGACCAAATATGCCGTGGGCAAGGGTTTGCAACAAGATGTCCTGAAAGCTCAGGTTGAACTGGCGCACCAGAGCGATTTGCTTTTAACCTTTCGGCAAAAACGGCGCACGGTCGAAGCGCGCCTTAATCGCTTATTGAACGCCCCGCCTCAAACCACTTACGGTCGCGTCCCCCAACCGGACATCCGCAAATTGTACGCTTTTCAAAAGCAATCGAATACGTTTGCCATCAATCGCCGTCCCCTATTAGTCGCCTGGCAGAAACGGTTGCAGCAAAGTAAGGAAAAAATTTCATTGGCGCGTAAAAATTTTTGGCCCGACTTCTCACTGTCGTTGGCTTACACCCAACGCGATGTGTTGATTTCAGGCCAAGGCGGCACCGATTTTATCTCTTTGGGTTTGCGTTTTAATTTGCCCGTTTATTTTCGGGCCAAACAATCCCCGTTACTGCAAGCAAGCCTTTACCAAAAAAACTTCACCGAAGAGAGCCTTTCCAATACGCGCAACGAAATTAACGAGGCTCTTGACAATGCCCTAAGTGCCCTGCAAAAAAATCTAAATTTGGAAAAATTGTACCGTCTGAGCATCATTCCTCAGGCCAGGCAGGCTTTGGAATCGGCCAGAGCGGGTTACCAAAACGACAAAGTGGATTTTTTAACCCTGTTAAATAATGAAATCACTCTATTTAAATTTGAACTGTCCCACCAGCGCATCGTAAGCGATTCCTTTAAATCTTTTGCGGAATTGGAATATGTGGTCGGGCACACCTTACAAAATACAAGCAACACAGCGGAGGAACGTTAATATGAAATTCAAAAAGCGATATTTATTCCTGCTAACATTCGGCATATTGAGCTCTTTAATTTTTATTTCATGCAGCGGAAATGACAAAAAACCCAAGGAAGAAACAAAAACAAAAACCAAAAACAGCCAACCGGCTAAAAAGCAATTGTGGACCTGCGGAATGCATCCGGAAGTCATTTTGGATCATCCCGGGCAATGCCCCAAATGCGGCATGAATTTAGTTCCGCTTAAAATGCAGGATAACGATTCGACCAATGATTCCGTGTCCGAAAATAAAATGCAGGCAGGCAGCCAAACACCTAAAAAAGGCAAGGGTAAAATCCTCTATTGGCAGGCCCCCATGGACCCCACGGAAATTTACGATCATCCCGGTAAATCGAAAATGGGCATGGATTTGGTACCCGTTTACGAAAATCAAGTTTCCCGGGGAAAAGCCATCAAAATCGATCCGACGACCGTACAAAACATGGGTGTTCGCACCATTGAGGTTAAAGAAGGCCCTTTCAGCCGGACTATTCGCACGGTGGGACGAATTACTTACGACGAAAAAAAGCTTTTCACCGTTTCCACCAAAATATCCGGCTGGATCGAAAAGCTCTATGTAAACGCCACCGGTCAACCCGTGCGTAAAAATCAACGATTGCTGGATATTTATTCCCCGGAACTGGTAACGACACAACAAGAATATTTAATGGCTTTAAAGAATTTATCCGCTGCCCGACAAAGCACTTTGCCTTCCCTGGTACAAAGTGCCGAGAGCCTGCTTCAGGCTTCGCTCCAGCGTCTTTTGTACTGGGATATCCCCAAAAGTCAAATAGACAAATTACGCCGTTCGGGTACCATCCAAAAAAGCCTTACCTTAAACGCTCCGGTCGATGGCATTATCATCCACAAAAACGCCATCGAAGGGATGTACGTAAAAAAAGGAACCAATTTGTATCAAATCGCCGACCTGTCCAAAATCTGGGTTCTGGCCAGTGTTTACGATTCGGAGGCGCCATGGATTAAAGTAGGAGAGAATGTTACGTTACGCCTTTCCTACTTGCCGGGCCAGGAACGCAAAGGCAAAATCACCTACGTGTATCCCTATTTAAATGAAAAAGCACGGGATTTACAGGTACGCATCGAACTACCCAACCCGAATTTAACGCTAAAACCCGGCATGTACACCGATGTGTATTTGCAATCGCCTTCCATTCCCAAGGCCTTGGTGATTCCCAGTGAAGCGGTTATTCGTTCGGGCAAACGGAATGTGGTATTTGTGGCCCGCGGAAAAGGCCGATTTATTCCCCGTGAGGTACGCTTAGGCGAAGAAGACGGCAAGGGCCATATTCGCGTATTAAGCGGTTTGTTAAAGGGAGAGAAAATCGTTGTTTCGGCCCAATTTATGTTGGATAGTGAAAGCCGGTTGCAAGAGGCCATTCGCAAGATGCTGGCCGAACGGAGCCGCAACAACGGATAAAGCCGCATGAAAGAGTTGTTTAGATTAGCCGGAAATAAGAGTTTGACAACGATCTTTTAAGCTATTCACTATTAATATTCGACGAAATGAAATTTCTAACTATGGAGAAACTACTGTGATTGAGAAAATTATTGAAAAATCCATTAACAACCGATTCCTGGTTATTATCTTCACGGCCATAGTCGCTGCCCTCGGCCTGTATGCCATGTTTAATACGCCGGTCGATGCCATTCCGGATTTGAGCGATGTGCAAGTGATTATTTTTACGGAATATCCGGGCCAGGCCCCTCAGGTTGTTGAGGATCAGGTCACCTACCCTCTAACCAGCGCCATGCTGGCGGTTCCTTACGCCAAAACGGTGCGCGGATATTCGTTTTTCGGTCTGTCGTTCGTTTACGTTATTTTTGAAGACGGAACCGATTTGTACTGGGCACGAAGTCGGGTGCTGGAATATTTGAATTATGTTTCGGGCAAATTACCGAAAGGTGTAACTCCCACGTTGGGACCGGATGCCACCGGTGTGGGCTGGGTGTACGAATATGTTTTGGACGGAGGCAATAAATACGATTTGCAACAGTTGCGCTCCATTCAGGATTGGTATTTGCGCTACGAACTGACAAGTGTGCCGGGTGTAGCCGAAGTGGCTTCCATTGGCGGCTATGTCAAACAATATCAGGTAAAGTTAGACCCAAATAAATTACAGGCCTATCATATTCCCATTCAAAAAGTGCGCAAAGCCATCCAACGCAGTAACAACGATGTGGGCGGCCGTTTGGTTGAAATGGGCGAAACCGAATTCATGGTTCGCGGTTTGGGCTATATTAAGTCCATTCATGACCTGGAAAATATTCCCGTAGGCGTGGATCAAAACGGGACCCCCATCTTAATTAAGAATCTCGGATACGTAACCATCGGTCCGGAACTGCGTCGCGGTCTGGCCGATTGGAACGGTGAAGGCGAAGTAGTCGGCGGCGTGATCGTAATGCGCTCCGGTGAAAACGCTCTGAAAACCATTGAACGGGTGAAAGAGAAGCTAAAAGAATTAAAAAAAGGTTTACCCGAAGGGGTAACCATAAAAACGGCCTACGATCGTTCGGGCCTTATTCAACGCGCCATCGATAATCTGAGCTGGAAATTAATCGAGGAATTATTGGTGGTGGCTTTGGTAAGCATCATCTTTTTGCTTCATTTCCGAAGCGCTTTTGTGGCCCTGTTCACCCTGCCCATGGGTATTTTGATCTCCTTTCTGATCATGTATTATCAGGGCATTAACGCCAATATTATGTCGTTAGGAGGTATTGCCATCGCCATCGGCGCCATGGTCGATGCCTCGATTGTGATGATCGAGAACGCGCATAAGCATATCGAGCGCGACAAGGGCAAAAAGAGCCATTGGGAAATTATTGCCGCTTCGTCCAAAGAAGTAGGGCCGGCGCTATTTTATTCTTTACTCATTATTACCCTGTCCTTCTTGCCGGTATTTTCCCTGCAGGCTCAGGAAGGCCGGCTTTTTAAACCATTGGCTTTTACCAAAACCTACGCCATGGCCGGTGCAGCCATTTTAGCCATTACCATCGTACCTGTTTTGATGGGCTATTTCGTACGCGGTAAAATTCGCTCGGAAGAGAAGAACCCGGTAAGTCGATTTTTGATCTCAATCTACCAACCGATTATTCACTGGGTATTGCGTTTTCGTTGGTTAACCCTGGGCATTGCCACGGTAATTTTACTCATAACCATTCTGCCTTTGCGTCGTATCGGCTCGGAATTTATGCCGCCCCTTAACGAAGGCGACTTGCTGTACATGCCTACAACCGATCCGGGCATCAGCATTACCAAAGCCAAAGAATTGCTGCAACAAACCGATAAAATCATTAAGAGTTTTCCTGAAGTGGAGCACGTGTTCGGCAAAATCGGTCGGGCCGAGACAGCCACCGATCCGGCTCCGCTTTCCATGATTGAAACCACGATTACACTAAAGCCCAAAAGCGAATGGCGTCCGGGGATGACCCTAAACAAACTGATTAAAGAAATGGACGCGGCCATTCAATTTCCCGGATTAACCAACGCCTGGACCATGCCCATTAAAACACGCATCGATATGCTTTCCACAGGCATTAAAACCCCGGTGGGCATTAAAATCATGGGCCCGGATTTAAAGGTTCTTTCGCAATTGGGACAGAAGATCGCCACGGTTTTAAAAGATGTACCGGGGACACAAAGTGTCTTTCCGGACAAAACGGTTGGTGGTTATTATCTCGATTTTAAAATTAATCGCCAAGAGGCCGCACGCTACGGTTTAACCACCGGCGATGTGGAGGACGTTATTCAATTGGCTATCGGCGGCATGAATGTTTCGTACACGGTGGAAGGCTTACAACGCTATCCCATCAATATTCGTTACATGCGCGAACTACGAGACAATATTCCTGACTTAAAACGGGTTATGGTGCCCACACCGACGGGTACGCAAATACCTTTGGAATATGTGGCCGATATTTCCATCAAAAAAGGACCGCCGGTTATTAAAAGCGAAAATGCCCGGCGCTCGGCCTGGCTCTATGTCGATCTGCGCGATATCGACGTGGGGACGTATGTGAAAAAAGCCAAAAAAGTAGTGGATGCCAAAATCCAATTTCCCGAGGGCTACAATATCATCTGGAGTGGTCAGTATGAATATATGGAACGCGCCAATAAACGATTAAATTTGGTGGTACCCATTACACTGATTATTATTTTTCTGCTGCTGTATTTTAACTTCAAAAATTTTACCGAAAGCATGCTGGTGCTCTTATCGCTTCCTTTTGCTTTGGTCGGAGGCATTTGGTTCATGTACGTATTGGGCTACAATTTCAGCGTGGCGGTAGGTGTGGGATTCATTGCCTTGTCCGGGCTGGCGGCGGAAACCGGCGTGGTGATGTTGGTTTACCTGGACAATGCTTACAAAGATCGCAAACAAAAAGGCCAAATGCGCAGTATGAAGGACTTGTACCAGGCCATCATCGAGGGAGCCGTAGAACGTGTACGCCCCAAATTAATGACGGTAACAACGACGATGGTGGGACTCTTGCCCATCCTGTGGGGTACGGGGGCAGGTTCGCAAACCATGAAGCGCATCGCAGCGCCCATGGTCGGCGGCATGGTGTCTTCAACCGTATTAACCCTGCTGGTCATTCCGGTTTTGTACTACATCTGGAAAGAACGGGGTATTAAACGGCGCACCAAACAAAAGGCTTAAGAAAGCAATAATTTTTATTCCTGGGTCTTTTTTTACAGGCCGGCAACTTTCAAACCGATGGGGTGTTTTGTCCCGTCGGTTTTTTATTAGAAGCAGTTTGGAAAATAATCAGCGCAAGAAATTAAAATGGAAGGATGCGCTTGAATGTCGGTAAAAATTGTGAGGAATGGAAAATCCGTCCTTCGATGAATTGGGTTGAATCGTTGAATGGTTAGATGGCCCCGCAATAGCGGGACCAATTTCCTAAACCCGCCATAATTAACATCGAAAAAAGAACCGTATGAATCCATTCCCCGCCTTTGGCATTACAGAATCGCAGCAAACAAATGAACGTACCCTGAAACTAAAAAAGCCTGCAATTTTGCAGGCTAATTCCGTGAGCCAGCGGAGACTCGAACTCCGGACCAACGGCTTAAAAGGCCGCTGCTCTACCGACTGAGCTACTGGCTCTCTATTTTTAACACAAGACTTCAAATATAAATATTTTACATTTTTTTGTCAAATTAATTATTGATTTATTTCATTTTTAAAATAATCCTTCGTCACTTTTGCTACCACACCCGAAAGCCCGATTAAACCCACTAAATTGGGAAATGCCATCAAACCGTTGAATACATCGGCCATCAGCCAAACCAAATTCAACTGAGCCACCGTACCGATCAAAACGTAGGCCCCGAAGGCTCCACGATACAAGGTAATAATGGTCTTTAAATTGGGCTTTGCCAAATCTTTGCGAATGCGCAGGTAAATCCAGATGTAAATTAAAATTAAGAAACTGCTTAAAAGTACCTTCCCTTGGGCCACATGTTGGACGATGTAAAACGGGGCCAGTAAAATGATCATCAGCAAATAAACGATGCTTAAACGAACTTTCGGACCGATTTCGGTTAAATATTCAACAGCCTTCTCGCCATAATAGCTCCATCCTAAAATGGTGGAATAGGCAAACAAAACCAGGCCGATAGCCACAATAAGGCCGCCGTAATTTTGCGGTAGCCAGCTAACGCTGGGCAAGGTCGCGGAAAAAGCACGCGAGGTCAACTTTGCCCCGGTTACCAACGGTTCGCTGGTCCACAGACCCGAAAGTAAAATAACCAGTCCGGTCATGGTGCAAATAACCAAAGTATCGATGAAAGTTTGGGTCATGGAAACCAGAGCCTGCGTTACCGGATGCTTGGTAATGGCCGCCGCAGCGGCAATCGGCGAACTGCCCAAACCCGATTCATTGGAAAAAACACCACGGCTCACCCCCCAGCGGATGGTCAACATGACCGATGCCCCCAGAAAACCGCCGGTAGCAGCCTGCCCGGTAAAGGCATCCCGAAAGATCAAAGCAAAGACGGCCGGTAATTGATCGATTTTGATAATCAAAATGAGTAAGGCACCAACAAAGTAAAATACAATCATCACAGGCACCAGCCATCCCGTTACCCGGCCGATACTTTTAATGCCGCCGATAATAACCAACACCGTGAGAACCATCAAAACCAAACCGGTGTACACGTTGGGCACTTTAAAACTCAGGTTCATGGCTTCGGCTACCGAATTCGATTGCACCATGTTGCCGATACCAAAAGCGGCCACAGCGGCAAAAATGGCAAACAGAATGCCCAGCCAGCGCATGTTCAAACCCTTTTGGATGTAGTACATCGGCCCGCCGCTCATGGTGCCGTTTTCATCCACTTTACGGTATTTGACCGCTAAAACCGCTTCGCTGTATTTGGTGGCCATACCAAACAATCCCGTAATCCACATCCAAAAAAGGGCACCCGGCCCCCCCACTGTAATAGCCGTGGCCACACCGGCAATATTTCCCGTACCGACCGTAGCCGACAGGGCCGTCATCAAGGCCTGAAAATGGCTGATATCCCCCGGTTGATCCGTATCTTCTTTGCGTTTAATTAAAGCAAGATACAAAGAATGGGCCAGTTTGGTGATTTGAATCCCTTTAAGTAAAATGGTCAGGTAAATTCCGGTTCCCACCAACAGAACCAATAAGGGTACCCCCCAAACATAATCTCGCGTTACGGAAAAGAAATGCATGAGTTGATCCGACGACATGCCCTTACATCCTCCATGTAATCACACTTGATTAAACTTTGCCTATGCTATCGTAAAATCCTTTTTGCCAAACATCAGCTTATATGCTGCCAATGGTACATGAGCGCTTCCAACACACCACCGGCCAAAGCAAACGATCTTGCCGGTAAAATGTGCAATCCATCGCTTTCCTTTCTCCGGGAAATTTCCACAACCGGCTGGCCGGCATGCACATAAATACCGCTGTTCAACTGCCCGCTTATCACACCTTCTTGCGAAGAATGCAATGGTGCCCGGTCAATAAATCCGACTTCATCCCCCTTGAAAATCAACTGCCCTATTTCTTTCGTGGCCTGAAAAATACCGTCCTGAGGCGCTTTGAGAAACAAGGGTTGATTTTCAGATTCGTTTGCGTTTGCCGTAAAAGAGTCTTCATTAAAAGGATAAATAACTCTCCCCAAAAACAAGGGATCGACGGCAATGCGGTAATGCGCTTCTTCGTCTTCCAGCCCCTGCAAAACAATTAGAATCGTACTTTCATCAAGATGCGGTTTTGCCGCTTTAATAAGCTGCGCATCGGTAGCAACAACAAATTTCACCGGAAATTTAAACCCGCGCGGCACATCGTTCTCCAGTACAATGGGAATTTCATGATTTAACAAACTGTAGCGGATAAATTCGGAAAGCGTACTTTTTAACGGAAGCTCATTTTGCTCAAGAGCGTTGCTCCAGGTGCGGGTGCGAACCGAATCGATGCTTTTCTGGCCCGCATGCACTGCACGCGTAAAGGTGCGATGATGATGCAGATCGTACGGTACATTGGCGGCAAGTACAACACAATCGAATCCGGCCCGGAATAGACGTAAGGCACAGGCCGTGGCCGTATCGCCCGTACCGCAAATAAGAACCGCAGGCAATCCCATCAAATTTCCTTCAACTTGTATTCGTTGATATCACCAATGTAAATATGATCGTACATGTCCGTTAAATTGCGTACGATGGAAATGACATGGTTTTCATCGATTAAAGATTTGACCTGATTCAAATACAAAAGTCGCCTGTGTGCCTGATTGTTCTCGGCAAAGTTCGGGCAGTAACGTTCGGCCCATTTTTGCCAGTGATTTTTCAAATGATCTTCAAAGGAAATATCCGATTGGGCATCGGATTCATTAATAAGCCTGTTGAAGTTTTCTTCCAAAAAACGATATCCGAAGACATGAATAAAAATGTACTTAACCGGCAAATCTCCATCCCCCGCGAGTAACGAAGGGCTTCCTTTAACCGTAGTAATGAGAGTTACGTTATGCGGCAAATGCTGCAAACAATGGGTCACAAAAGCTCTGTCCAGCGGCATGAGCAAATCGTCCTTAACTTCGCTGCACAGATAAAAAATACCCGGCGTTTGGGGATCAATTTTTTGTTTTAATAAATCCGGTTTGATGTCCACCAAAACCTGACCTTCCACCGGAAAGGGCATGGGGGTATCGCTGACGAACAAGGTACTCTTGCCGCGTCCGGCCAGTTCGCGTGCCAGTGTGGCCCGCATTAATTCCACCGAATCGTCGCCGCACAAAAATAACAGCGGAATACTCTCCATGCCGAACGTATCGTAAAACAAATGACTCATAAAATTACTTCACCTGTGGCATTACGGGAATCCCGAATTCAAAGACATTGCGGTCGTAGGAAAAAATCATATCCACTTTTTTCCGTTTAATCGTTTCTTTCAGGTAAAAATGGTACAACTTTAAATCCTTGTTACCGGAGCGTAAAAAATTAGTCAATGCCGCTCGACGGACACGTCGCGAAATCCAATCCATGCGCAAATTAATGGTCAAAATCGATTCTTCGATAATTTTCATGAATTCCGTGGCCAGGTCAATATCGAATCGCTCTTTCAAAACATCCAGAACGCGATCGATCACATAATTATTGGTGACCAATTTGGTGTCCCGTTCCAATAAATAACGGAAAAAATCGCGGGCCTTTTCGTGATTTGCTTCATTGGGATCGACGATGGCGATCCAGGCAGAAGCATCGACAAAACAGGTCATGATTTTCATTTCTTTTTTGCCTCCTCGGCCAAATCGAACAGGCGCGTTAAAGGATTCTTGGAAATATGAATCCCAAGGCGCCCCACACGGATGCGCTTAATGGAAACCTCGATTTTGTCTCCCTCTTTCAATTCCAGCTTGGTCACTATTTCCGAGGGAATTTCGATTAAATTGCGATCTTTTAACTGAGCGATAAAACTGCCTGATAACATAATTTACTCCGTTAAATACCAGTTGATGAATTCATTCATTTCAAAAATGCCGTCTTCACAAACCACTTTGTAAACAAAGCGATAAGGGGTGGATTCATGATAGACATTCGGTACATTGATCTCCGGATTTTTAGGTTTGTAAATTTCGTCGCCATTATAGGAATGATATTTCACGGAACGTTCCCGTTCAAAGAGAATGGTACGGGTATCCACAACCAAATAGACGGGCACATTATAATAATTGGCTGTCAAACACAGGGGCAACGTTCCGGAACGATGAATAAATCCTTTTTCGTACAAACGATCGGCCCCCAAAATAACCAAATTGATTTTGGGAAGAACAATGCCCATTTGCGAATCGGCCACAACGGAGGTTTTAATGCCGTGGTCTGCCATATATTCCGCAAACTCAGCCCCTTCGCCTAACGGATCGCTTTTTAGTACATACAGATCGAAATGGCGTTTTTGCTTTTCGGCGTCGAATAAGGTTTGGGCAATCAAATAATCATTGCTCATGGTTAAAACACTATTGGATTGAGCAATAGCCCGCGAAGCCATGGAAGCAATCTTTAAGGCATTTTCCTGCAATACCTTTTTTTCGTTTAAAATACGTTCCTTTAAAGTCTCCAAAATCTCTTTGGGATTCCGATCGGATTTTAAAATGCGCTTGCAATGATTTAATAAATAGGTAAATGTACGGCGGATAAGGACCTTATTCGGTTCCGCTTTAATGGCAAAACGTGACAAATCATGCATTTCGTCAAACACGTCTTCACAAGAAAAGGACTTCTTCTTTTCATACGAGCGGATGATCCCGATAAAAGCATCCAGGCAATCAAATGTAACTTTGTAACTATCCGCCTTCGGTGAAACAAGTTTTTCATATTCGATCATCGTTAAGCACCTGCTTGATCCAATTCAAATAAGAGACACTTCCTTTTTCAATGGGTAGTGCAATAATTTCGGGAACTTCGTAAGGATGGAGCTCCAAAATGCGTTTTTCCAGTTGGCCGAATCGCGTTTGCTCGGTTTTCATAAGCATTAAAACTTCCGAATCGTGCTGGATTTCTCCCTGCCAAACGTAAATGGAGGTGATGTTCGGAACGATATTGCAACAGGCAACCAATTTTTCCCTGAGCAAAGTTTCGGCTGTTTCCTGTGCAAGATTAGCCTTGGGAAACGTACACAATACGGTTAAGAATTTCTCCATCGCAACGCCGATTTTTCTTCGTTTATCACTTGCGGTTTTATGATGACAAAGAATACAAATTTAAAATTTTTAATGCAAGTTCAACCTTTAAATTTCTTCTTGGATTGGTTTTGCTCTGATCCGATTTCTATATTTTAGCCGTAAAACAGGGACACAATAAAGAGAACAAACATTAATCCGTTATTCTCGACATATTGCCGTCTGCAGCTCTTTGTGCCATCCGTTCCAAAAATTTATCCCTTTCACTCCTTTACAAGTAAAAACGGCGAAAAACTATTCATGTAAATTACGATTAAATGCAGTTTTGGTGCATAATATCACAACAAGATGTATTTTTATTATTTACCATAATTCCGTCTTAAAAACCGAAACCATTTAAACGGGGAGAAAAACATGGAACGTTTAAAAAAAGCTCTTATCTACGATCGAGCCGTTCACCCGGAACGCACCAATGCCACACCGGAACGCATTTTCGAAGTTCTGGAAAATGTTTTAGGAGAAAAGGCCCGGGCACACAAAGAACATCTGCAAGCCCAGTTGCCATCTTTGCGCAGCCCGATTAACGAAAGCCAGGCTCAATTTGTAGCGGACTACTTGGACAAAGCTTTGTTGGAACGTGAAGCGTTGCAACAAATAATCGAACAACTGGAACTTTCGGAAATATCCACGGCCGAGGCCGTAGAACTGCATCATCGTTACAAGATACCGGTTTCTCATCCGGAAGAAGACATTGTCCCCGTCAAAGGTGACGGTTGCTGGATTATGGATACCAAGGGCACATGGTATTTGGACACGGACAGCAATTACAGCGCCACGAATCTGGGCATGGCCAACGAGGAAATCGCCCGCGGTTTGTACAATCAGGCCAGCACCTTAATCTCGATGAAAGAAGATCGCATCCAGATTGCCCGTACGCGATTCCTGAAAGAAATACACACCATGATGCCCAAAGGACTAACGCAGTTTTACTGGCAAAATTCAGGCGGCGAAGCGGTGGACAAAGCGCTTAAAATCGCCAAAGCGTACACCGGAACCACCAAAGTGATTGCCTTTAAAAACGGCTTTCACGGGCGTACGCATGGAGCCGTGGCCGTTACCTGGAACGAAAAATATCGCCGGCCGTTCGGTTTGCACAATCTGGATTGGGTCTTTTTTGCCGAATTTAACAACATCGACAGCGTAAGAAATCTGGTGGAAAAAAGCGGAGCAAAAATTATTATTTTGGAAATGGTACAGGGCGAAGAAGCGGGCAATCGGCCGGCCACGCAGGAATTTGTCGATGCTTTATGGGCATTGGCTAAAGAAAAAGAGCTGGTTATCATTGATGATGAAGTGCAAGCCGGCTTCGGGCGCACGGCGGTAAAAAAAGGCGACTGGTTTGCCTGCATGAGTTACAACGTGGTACCGGACATCATGGTCATCGGGAAATCTTTTGGCGGCGGCTATCCGGTTACGGCCGTGGTTACCAAAAAGGAAATCAGTGCCGCCATGCAATACGGGTACGACGGTTCCACGTTCGGGGGCAATCCCATGGCCATGACTGCGGCCCTGATTGCCACGCGGCAAATGCGCGAGCGGGATGTTACGGGAAATGTGGTAGAACGCGCACGGCAAATGATGGAAGGATTTAAAAGGCTTGAAAACAAATATGAAATCGTCAGCGATCCGCACGGCCGGGGATTAATGGTGGCCCTTTCTTTAGGTTCGCCTGAGAATGTGGCCAAAGTGCAAAAAAATTTAAGGCAATTGGGTGTCAAAGCCAGCTTATCCACAGGACCTTATTTGCGCTTTTTGCCTCCCACCGTCATCAGTGAAGGCGAGGTTAATTTTTTATTGGATAAACTGGATCAGGCCATTGCAAGCCTGTAAAAAGGCGAATTGGGTCGGATGAATTGGATTGAATGGGAAATAGGTGTTATGTTTAAAAGTCAGCAGTAATCGGGGCCCTATAT
>CAZHIZ010000078.1:0-11450 GCA_964532875.1 uncultured Caldithrix sp.
TGATTTTCTTTTCGGGAAAAAATCTGAGCCTATCTGTGTAAATCAGTGGCTAAAAAATTACGCGCCCCCGGGTTTCAGACGGTTCCAGGGAAATTCGGCAATAATCATGGAAAGGACAATCATACCGCCTCCCAGCCAACCTTTGAGACTTAAGGATTCCCCGGCAATTAAAAAAGCGAACAAGGCGGCAAACACCGGTTCCATGGCAAAAATAATGGCCGTGCGGGTAACGGTGGTAAAGCGTTGCATGGAGGTCTGCATCAAATAGGTAAATACCGTTCCGAAAAGAGCCAAATAGGCAATGATGACCCAACTTTGCAGTGAGACGTTGGCGATATTGCCTAAATGCGGTAAATAGGCCAGAAAAGCAAACAGGGCCACAACCGCGAGTTCGACGGCAGTCAAAACGTAAATGTTGTGCAGGCGCGAAAAGCGTCCGGTGTAGATAATATGAAAGGCAAAAACAAAAGCGCAAGCCAGCACTTTTAAATCACCTGTACTCCAGGTAAAAGGATTGGCGCCTGAAAGAAGCAATAATCCACTGAGAGCCAAAACAACACTGATCCAAACCGGCAACGATGTTTTTATTTTGTAAAACAAAAACCCGAATACGGGGACCAAAATAACGGAGATACCGGTAATGAAACCGGCATTGGAAGCGCTGGTCTCGCGAATGCCCCACATTTGCAAAAAATAAGAAACGTAGAGAATGGTTCCCAAAATAGCACCGTGAAAAACGACTTTCCGGTTCCAGGCGTTGCGGTAGCGCAAGGCGTAGATATTCAGGATGAGCGCGGCCAATCCCAGACGGAAAAATAAATAACTGTTCAGGGGAACTTCCCGTAAAACGATTTTGGAGAAAATAAAGGTGGAACCCCAAAAAAAGGTAACCGATAACAGGCCCAAATCCGCTTTGAAACGAGTCATTTTTTCTTCCTTTTGTGCTTTTTCAAATTTAGCCATATTCCACATTATATGCCCAAAAAAGTGTGTTCAGTTGTAGCTTAAAAACCGGTAATGCAGATGAGACGTATTTTGTATTGCTTTTGATAGAGTCCCTTGCGTACATTCCAGTCAAGTTGTGTTTGGCCTAAGCTCAAGGGATTTACCGGGAAAGCAGTTCGGGTAAGTCAGGGTTTTGGGGTTGAACGGAAATTGATTGAATCGTTGAATGGGTGAATAGGAAATAGTAACCGGAAATTTGTTCGGCAAAATCCGGAAAGGGAGTAAGAAGGGCCAAAAAGGATAGGGATTGAAAAAGGGAAATTACCAATCCTGCCCAAAACGTCTTCCTCTTAACCCAGAACTCTGAACAAACAACTAATGCCGGGTTGGCTATTACACAAGCTGCAACGAAACCGATTTTGCCCGTTCAAATTTGGGCTTGTTGTGGGCGGACAGCAATTTCGGGAAAACAAAAACGGTTGAATATCATGGCAGTGGAAGTACAGAAAGTTTATTTGGAACATCCGCAAAAACGGTTGATCAAAAGAGCGGTTGACATTTTGCGCGAAGGTGGTATTGTGGTTTATCCCACGGATACCATTTACGGGTTGGGCATCGATCTGTTTCACAAAAAAGCCATTGAACGGGTGTTACGGATTAAAAAAGAATCGAAACACAAAATGCTCAGCTTTATTTTACCCGATTTAAAGCAAATTGCCGAATGGGCCATTGTGCCGGATTACGCCTATCGTATCATGCGCCGGGTTATTCCCGGACCGTACACCTTTGTTCTGCGCGCCACCAAGAAAGTGCCCAAATTACTTTTAAGCAATCAGAAAACCGTGGGCATTCGTATTCCCGATTCGGAAGTAGCCATCGAATTAGTGCGCGAGTTAGGGCGGCCCATTTTAAGTACCAGTGTTCCGCAGGGCAGCGACGGATTTTACACGGATCCGCAGGAAATAGCCGAACGGTTTAAAAATGAAATCGATTTGATTTTGGATGCCGGCATTATGCCCAACAAACCTTCCACCGTGGTCGATTTTTCCGGTCCGGAACCGGAGGTTCTGCGAGAAGGAGCCGGTGATGTCGACGCATTGATCTACTGATCTCCCCTTTTTTAATCCAGACCGAAATTTTTCTTGGCCGTTCGGGCGATAAATTCCCCGATGCTTAAAGAAGCGGTTGCCGCCGGAGAAGGTGCATTCAAAACATGAACCATGCGTTCGGCTTCCACGATGCGAAAATCGTCCACCAAAAAACCGTCTTTTTCCAGAGCCTGGGCCCGTACGCCGGCTCCGCCCGGTTCCAGATCTGCCGATTGGATTTCGGGGATAAGGCGTTGCAGCGCTTTGACAAAGGCCGGTTTAAAAAACGAGCGGTAATATTCGCCCAGGCCGGTTTTGAGATATTTACCGGCCAGATGCAGAAATCCGGGATAGGTGAAGGTTTCCCAGGTATCCTTAAGGGAAAAACTGAATTTGCTGTATCCTTCCCGTTTAAAGGCCAATACGGCATTGGGGCCGGCTTCACGGCCGCCGTCGATCAGGCGCGTAAAATGAACGCCTAAAAAAGGAAATTTGGGATCGGGTACGGGGTAGATCAGATTTTTGACCAGATGCCTTTTTTCCGCTTTGATTTTGTAGTATTCCCCGCGAAAGGGAACAATCCTAAGTCCGGGATCTACACCGCATTTACGCGCAATGCGGTCCGACTGCAATCCGCCACAATTCACCAGATATTTGGTTTGGAATGTCTCGTGAGTTGTGAGCACTTCAAGATGATCGGCATATTTACGCAAAGCCTGAAAACGCCGCCCCAAAAATACCCGATGTCCGGCTTCCTGAACCAATTCAGCCATTTTTTGCGTGACCAGGGTGTAATCCACAATCCCCGTTTCAGGTACCAACAAACCGGCAATACCCTGCACATGGGGTTCGTATTCCCGTAATTCTTCCGCCTTTAGCCAGCGCAAGCCCTGTAAACCGTTGGCTTTGCCCCGATCGAATAAGTCCTGCATGCGGGGCAATTCTTCTTCGTGGGTTGCTACCACCAGTTTCCCGCAACGATCGTGGGGAATTTCGTATTGTTGGCAAAAGGCGTACATGGCCTGTCGTCCGCTAACGCAATTTTGCGCTTTTAACGAGCCGGGTTTGTAGTACAAACCCGAATGAATGACGCCGCTGTTGTTGCCCGTTTGATGGGCGGCGACCCGATCTTCCGCTTCAATTACGGCAATGCGTGCTTTGCTCTCTTCAGAAAGTTTTAAGGCGGTGGCCATACCCACAATGCCGCCACCGATCACTACTACGTCAAACTTTTGCGCTGTCATAAGCAGGTTCTTTCTTTATTTTTTGTAATTCCTGAATCGTAAAGGCCTGCAGTTCGTCGTCGCGAGGGAAACGCAAGTAAACCAATTCCTTAAAAATATCTACTTTTTCCACAACCGCTTCACCGTGTTTGGTTAAAATGCGGGAATCCGGAGACGGGAATTTCTGTAAACTGTCTTCGTAAAAATCTTTTTCGTAAATCAAACAACATTTCAAACGGCCGCACACACCGGTTAATTTGGAAGGATTAGGCGGCAGGTGCTGCATGCGGGCAAATTGAGTGGTCACCGGTTCGAATTCCCGCAGGAAAAAAGAACAGCACAGCGGTTTTCCGCAGACCCCCAGTCCGCCTAAACGCCGCGCTTCGTCCCGCACGCCGATTTGTCTTAACTCGATGCGTGTGCGGTATTTCGCTGCCAAATCGCGTACCAGAGCCCGGAAATCCACCCGTTTTTCGCTGGTGAAATAAAAGGTTAGTTTGTTGTTGTCGAACTGGTATTCCACATCCACCAATTTCATGTTCAGGTTGTGCTTTTTGATCTTTTCCCGTCCGACCAAAAATGCCTGGGCTTCTTTTTCCCGGTTTTCCTTTAGTTTTTCCAGATCGGAAGCCACGGCTTTGCGGATGATGTTTTTGGGGGTGCCTTTAATGCGGGTTAAGGCAACCAACCGTCCCAATTTGCTAACCCGGCCCAGATCGATGCCCTTGTCGGCCTCCACAATAACATAGTCGCCGGGTTTTACCTGAATGGCTTTGGGGTTAAAATAAGGCACGCGTTTGTTGCCTTTAAACTCTATTTCCAGTATCTCTGGTGTCATGTTACCTCCTTGAGTTCTTTCCTATGGCCTAAAAGCCCGTGTAATTCGATCGCAAGGTTAAAGAGTGTTAAAACCGGATGGGCGTTTCGTTCGATGGCGTTGGCTGCGTTTTCAATAGCCTGGTTGATTTCATTCATTTTAAATTCCGGAAAAGAACGGGCAAAACTCGCAAGAGGTTCGCTTTTATCCGTATTAATCAATTGCTCGCTCGAAGCGCCGTTAATTAAATGGAAGGCGTCTTCGAACCAGGTACTTAAAATCGAAAGGAGTTCCAAAATATATTCCTGAGTGTTTTTACCGCGAATTTGTTCGATGAGTTGGTTCAGATTAAAATAGTTTTCCACGATAAGGGAACGTAGAAACTGCAAGACCCACTCCCGCTGCTCCATGTAATCGGCATGCAGCATGCGGAACACTTTTTTCACATTGTAACCGGACATGCGAATCAAAGGGCGAATGTCGCGCTCAACCGGATCGTAGCGAGCCACGATTTGCTCGATTTGTTCATCCGTAAATTCGGGAAAATACACCGGCTGGCAACGCGACCGGATAGTGTCCAAAATGGTGTGCAGGGTTTCGGTAATTAAAATGATCAAAAAACGTTCCGGCGGTTCTTCCAGCAATTTTAAAAAAGAATTGGCTGCCTCGCGCGACATGTACTCCGCGCCCGTGATGATAACCACGCGGTAACCCCCTTCCACCGAACCGAAGCGCGCTTCATCTTTGAGTTCACGAATGGCATCGATGGGGATGTTTTTCGAACCCGGAACGCTTAATGCGGCGTAAGGATTTTTAATTTTCGTTTCGATGATGGCGTGTAGTTGTTCGGCCTTTAGATTTTTGGAAGCGGGGAAAATAAAGCGCACATCCGGATGGTTGAAATGTGCGATGCGCTGACAGTTGGGACATTGCCCGCAAGGCCGCGTTTGCGTACTCTGGCAGTTCAGGGCTTGTGCCAGGGTCAGGGCAAACGCTTCCTTCCCGCGCCCTTCGCCTCCGTAAAACAAATAAGCGTGGGCCAGTCGATTATTGTGCAGGGAGCGCGTAAAAAATTCCCGTATTCTGTCCTGAAGAATGATTCCCTGAAAATATTCCATTTATTTAAAAAGTCGTTTTTTGCCACATCATAGCGCAAATATAAATAAATTAAGCCATATTTTAAAATAAATAAGTGATATTTTTCATCAAATTTTTATTTTAGGCTGATTTAAAATTAAAGGCGTAATTAAAATTTGTTGGAAAGGCAAAAAGGATTTCCATAGATTCGACTTTTCGAAATCTAAAGCAAAAGGAAACGCATGAAACTGATTTCGTGGAATGTGAACGGTTTGCGCGCCGTTTTGCGCAACGGTTTTTTACAGGCACTCGAACAAATGGCACCCGATATTCTTTGCCTGCAGGAAATCAAATTACAAGAAGAGCAAATACCGCAGGAAATCAAAGATTTAAATGAGTACCGAAGCCATTGGCACTTTGCCCGTAAAAAAGGCTACAGCGGTGTAGCCACGCTAACCCGCCTGCAGCCCAAAACCGTGCGCCAGGGCCTGGGCATCGAAAAATTCGATGCCGAAGGACGTGTGCTGGTTACCGAATTCGAACCGTTTGTGCTGTTTAACATCTATTTCCCCAACGGTCAACGCGATCACGGGCGGGTGGCCTACAAACTGGAATTTTATGCCGAGCTGTTGAAAATCGTCAATGCTTTGCGCGACCAGGGCAAACGGGTAATTATTACGGGAGATTTCAATACGGCCCACCGCGAAATCGATCTTAAAAACCCCAAAAGCAATCAAAACACATCGGGATTTTTACCCGAAGAAAGGGCCTGGATCGATCGCTACCTGCAGAACGGTTGGATCGATACCTTCCGCCATTTTCATCCGGACCTGGCCGATCAATACACCTGGTGGAGTTATCGCTTTAACGCCCGTAAACGGAACATCGGCTGGCGTATCGACTATTTCATGGTTTCCGAAAATGTACTACCCCACTTGCGCGATGCGTTTATTTTACCGGCAATTCACGGATCGGATCACTGTCCGGTCGGCATCGAGTTAAAGTTTTAGTTTTGCGGGTGGAAAGCCCGCAAAGCCGCTTTGCGCGCGCTGTCTTTTTGTGCTGCACTCATGGACCAATGATAGTGATACAGCGCTCCTTCCCATTCGCCGTACATGGGATTGGGCAAAACGATAAAATCGGCGCCGAAATGTGCCCGCAGGCTGTCCGTCACGGCAAAGCGCCGGGCAACGGATTTTTTCTCAAAAACGCGGGCAAAGTCGTTTAAATTGTCTCCCAGCAGCAGAACAATACGATGTGTTTTGGCGATTGCCTGACGTCGGGCCTCTTTACTGGATGTGTCGGTACGTAAGAGAATGTGATCTTTGCTGACCTGCGGGAAATGCGCTTTTCGTAAGTTTTGCATGGTGCTTTGCAAAAACTTGATTCTGCGGTTGGAAACGTAGAAGATGTCCACGCCTTTTTGATCGGCAAAATGTAGAAATTCTCTGGCGCCGGAAAGAGCCGCAGCCTGAGCCCGATTAACCCAGGCCGCCCAGCCGGCCGGAAAGGATTGGTTGGATTTAATCAGGTAGGCCTCGTAGGGACTGTTGTCTAAAATCGTTTCGTCAATGTCCAGAATAACCGCCGGTTTTTTGGCAAATCGCACACGGCTTAAAGCCTGCTTTAAGCGCAGCGTGGCCAGATTAAAGGCCTGGTAGCGCAAGGCGCGTGCTTCGGCCGCGGTTTGCAAGTACAGGGTGGCCATGACCAAGTGTTCATTTTTGGCGCTTGTGTTTTGAGATCGGGGCGCCTGACAGGAATTCAGGGCAAGCATCAAGGCCATTGCCAAGGTTAGCGTACGAAAGACAAGTGACTTCATATTCGTTTCCTTTCTTTGCTTTATTGAAGACAAAATTATTTTTTCTTTTTGCTGTTGTATTTTGCCGGTAAGTTTCTACGATTCTTTTTGCCTTACTTTTAATCGGCGATAGCGATTTAAAGCGGCGCCGATTTCAAAAATACGCGGCAGGGCAAAATTGCCCGGATGCTCATCTGCGTTCCTGAACGGACTCAGTGCTTCGGGGCCGTTCTCCCGCAGAAAGGCCTCCAACCGTTCCATTACCTGACGCACCGTGCGTTGTCCGTCCATATAGCGGGCAGCGGCCAGATGTAAAGCAAAACCGACGGCTCGTGTTTGACTGACGTCCACCAATTGTTCCGCATATTGCAAATCGATGGTTTCCGTGCCGAATTGAACGGCGCGCAAGCCGCGGGCTTCTATTTTAACCTCTTTGCGTCCTTTGGAAGGGTCAAAGCTCTCGGGCAGAGGAATACGCCGGGTGACGGCCTGCCAGTCGAATTCCCGCTCCAGTTTGCGTTGTGTCTCGATGGCTTTAGCAATGGCGCGTGCTTCTTCCGTCACCAGATAGGGCCGGTATTCCCGCATTAAAATGACCGTGTCGGCCACCTGAAAATAATCGCCGCTGCCGCCCATAACCAGAATGGTGGAAACCCCGAATCGTTCGTACATTTCGTGAATGCGGTCGATGAGCGGGGTGATCGGTTCGAATTTTTTACTGACCAGAGCCTGCATGCGTGCGTCGCGAATCATAAAATTGGTAGCGGAGGTATCTTCGTCGATTAAAAGGACACGGGCACCCAACTCCAGGGCTTCGATGATATTGGCGGCCTGGCTGGTGCTGCCGGAGGCATCGTCGCTGCAAAAGGCTTTGGCCTCCTTACCTTGAGGCAGATGATTGATAAAGGGACGAATATCGGTTTTTTCAATCCGCCGGCCGTCCTCGGCGCGAATTTTCACGGCCGTGGCTTCACTCACCACGTATTCCCGCCCGTCTCCCAGAACATGTGGGTACACCCCACGTTCCAGAGCCTTAAGCAAAGTGGACTTGCCATGAAATCCGCCGCCGACGATTAAGGTGATGCCTTGAGGAATGCCCATGCCGGTGACGGTTGTCTGCCCGTGCACGGGATTGGGCACGTTTAGGGTGACCCGTAAGGCAGGCGGACTTTGAAAAAGCACGGCATCGCTTTTGGACATGGGTTTTTGGGAAATGCCGCTGGCCCGGGGCAGAAGAGCACCGTCGGCCACAAAGGCCACTAAGTTTTGGGATTTCAATTGGTCACGCAGGGCAAAGTAGTTTTCCGTGTAAAAAGAAAATTCTTGCAAAGCGCTTTGATCTAACTGGGACCACAAAAGAGCCTGACGGGCAATTTGCGGCAATTCATCCAAAAGCATGCTTTGCGCCTCGCGACCCAAAACGCTGCGCCCGCGGGCCGGTAAACCCACTTCCATGCGGGCTTCCACAAAATCCGTCGTGATGATCAGGGCGCTGCGCTCTAAAATTTCCTGCCCGCCGACATCGATGGAAATCAAACCGCTTTTGCCGCTGCCGCGATGCATTTTGGCTATTTTTCGAATGCTATGCTGCACGGAACGGATTAAAAAATCGGCGCAGCCCAGTCTCCGGCGGTCATTTTTGAAATATTCCTGCGGAATGGCCGCGACAGCCATGGGAATACGGACTCGGATTTTGGAGGGCGCGGCAAAGGGATCGCCCTGCACATGATCGATGAATAAAGTAAAGAAATCGAAACGGTAGGCACCCTTTAATTCTTTGTAGGCTTTGTACCCCCGCCCGTCAATGCGCTTTAAAACGTCCTTTAATTCCCGAGCGCTTTTCACGTTTCTTCTCCCTAAATCTTTAATCTTGAGCTTTTCATCTTTCAACCCCTTCCGGCCGGCCTTCCAGCTTACGAATCAAAAGCATTTCGGCGAACAAAGCAAGCAGGGCCAGCAGCAAAAAGAAAGGCCACAATTCATAGCCGCTGCGCGCCGTTTTCAGCTTTTTGGCCGAAAGGGCATTAACGCCGATGATGCGAACGTCGCTACGCAACCGGTTAAACGGCACGTAGGGTTGTCTCCATTCTTTCTGAGAAAGATTAACCGCAAACAGACGAATGGGCGTTTTGTCCTGAAAAATTTGGTAGTGTCCGGGTCGATCGAATCCGTCAAAATCGAAACGCAGACCCCGCGGGGTTTCTTTGGGAATAACGGTTAACGGTTCTCCTTGAGGCGGGTAAAGACGGAAATTGCCGCGAATGGCGGCTTTGTTTAAATAGACGGTAAAAGGTTGACCCACAATAAATTGAGTGTGACGACGTTCGTTTTGGGAAGCCAAACTGAGAATGCGGTGCAAAAAGGGCAGAAAAATGCCGCTAATCGGGAAACGACTATAAGGCATGGTTAAGCCGGCGGTAAACAAATAGAGGCTGCCGTTTTTAGCGGCGGAGACGCGCATTAAAAATGGGTCGCCGTTTTGAAAGCGCATTAAAATTTTACCGACGGGTGTCGTCTTAAAATAAAGATAGAACGGCGGCCAAACGATTTTACGGGGCTTTTGCGAAAACAGGTCGTTTAAAATGGAACGGCCTGCCATGGTTACCGTGGGCGAAAAAAATTGCTGGGCATTGGCGGCTTTAACAATTCCCCGGAAGATGTTTTGATTGAAAAGTTCTTTGCTCAAATTGTTGTAATCCGTCGGGGTACTATGGCTGCCGGAAATTAAAATTACGTTTTTACCCCCGGCCAAGAATTGTTTCAAATGTAATAAAAAGGTTTGTGTTATGTGCGGAGGATCGGTTAAAACCAACAGGCGATAGCGTGATAAAGGTTCGCCGTACCAACGATCGTAATTGCTGAGTTTGATTTGCAGATTGGTTTGTGCAGACAGGGTATTTAAGGCCTCGCGCAGCTCAAGCGGCGTTTGGTCCTGTACGTACAGAACCGGTATTTTTTCGGGGATAAAAAGCGATAAATAGTAGGTGTTGTCAATTAGTAAGTCATCATCGTCGATTTCCAATTTTAGGGGGAAAAAGCCGGTGTGATGCGGTGAAAAATGCAACAGCACCCGGCGGGTGTGTTGCGAAGGGATCGGTACGGCCTGCATGGCCAGACGTCGTGAACCGTCGAACAGACTCAGGGTAACTTGCTTTTCTTCAGCGGTATGGTTTTGTAACGTAGCCGCTACGCTCAAGGGTTTGCGCAGTTCGATAAAACGATCCGTAACGGCAGCGGTATCGATACTGACATTGTTCGCATGAAATCCGGCGGCAGCATTAATGATGTACATTTTGGCCGGCAAGTGCTTTAGAACCTGCCGGGCGGAATCGCTGAGCGCTTCGTTGGAAATCTGTTCGTCCGTAATAAAATACAATTCACGATTGTAGTTGGGGAAGCGGCGAAAGATACGAGCAGCCGCAAAAACGGAAGTAGAAAAGTCCGGAGAATAATCGCTGGCCTTTAAGCGATGCCAGGGCAAGGGGGTATTCGGACTAATGGTAAAGATGCGCAAGCTGTCCGCACGGGGGATGAGCACCGTTACGTTATCGTGTTTTTCGAAAGATTGTAAAATGGTTTTTAAGCCTTCTTTGGCGCGGCTAAAAAAAGACTGCATGCCCTGTTGGGTTTGCATGCTGTAGGAGTTATCCAAAATAATAACTGCCGTCGTGCGTGCCGAGCCGCTTCCGGAAGTAAAAAAATGGCGGATGGTGGGTCTGGCAAAAGCAAGTACCAGAAAAATAATAAACAACATGCGCAAAAGAATGATTAAAATTTGGTAAAGCTTGATCTGCCGGATTCGTTTGTTTTGCAGTTCTTTTAAGAAGCGTACGGAGCTAAAGGGAATTACTTTTAATTTTTTGCGATTTAAGAGGTGCAGAATCAGCGGAATAAGCGCCGCCGCTAATAAAGGAAGAACCAAAGTGTTGATGAAATTAAACATGAATGGATTCCCGATCGTTTAATTTTAAATAGAATACGTTAAAGACGAAAAGGGAAACGGTACCCCTTTACCCATTATTTCGGTTAACCACGCTTGCCAGGCATTCCGCTTTACGTAACGCGTTGGGCGGGGCCACAATCCCGGTAGCTTTCGCTAACCTGTGTTAAGCAACGGTATTGTGGCCCCATTCCCTGCAAATTTCGCAGGGAGGCGGGAGTGGGTTTTCTCCCCATGCCTGTCATTCCGCTCCCGCAAAGCGGATCGGAATTCTTTTCAATCTTTTGAGCAGTATTTTGAAACGGTACGTAAGTATTCGCTCGCCGATCCCACTGCTCCGTCAATAGCCGGATTTACAATCCGTCAGAAGCTGGATCTTCGATCCGTCAATAGCCAGACAAGTCGGTACAGATTAGCACTGATTTTATTCTCGCGCAGATTTTTTTTCTAAAGAAATCATTCGTCTGCATTCGTGCATTCGTGGCTTATTTTAACGGTCTATTAAACCACAGAGCAAAACCTATTTAACCATTCACCTATTCCCACTGCTCCATCAGAA
>CAZHIZ010000078.1:11550-14842 GCA_964532875.1 uncultured Caldithrix sp.
AACCACAGAGCAAAACCTATTTAACCATTCACCTATTCCCACTGCTCCATCAGAAGCCGGATCTTCGATTCGTCGGTGGCCGGATAGGCCCAGTCCCCAATTCCCTTGCCAATCGTATTCACAGAAACGATTAAAATACCATTTTCTGTTCCCATTTACAACCGGGATCATGGTGAAAAATTTGAAAAAGAACGTTTGATCCATTACTATTGGTAGGAAGGCATTTAAAAGAGAATAATTCTAATGAAAACCGGCGACGTTCCGATTCAAAAAACAGTACCCTACTCGGCCCTGGCTTTGTATTACGATCAGATAATGGAGCATGTCAACTACCGGCAATGGGCCAACTATGTTAAAATTTTATTTCGTTATGCCAATCGCAGTGTACGGCGCGTCGGAGATTTGTCCTGCGGGACGGGCAGCCTGTTGCGTTATTTGCCGGGTTTTAAACGTAAAGCCTTTGGTTTCGATCTTTCTCTGGCCATGCTAAAAGCGGCGCAAAAAAAGGTGTTGAAGACTCCGTTGGTCTGCGCCGATTTTTTACACGTTCCGCTTAAGCCTCTTTCACTGGACGCCGTTTTGGTTCTGTACGATTCGATTAATTATGTGCATGAAGATACACAAATTCTGCATTTTTTCGAAGAAGTACATTTGGTGTTGCGCTGGGGCGGTGTGTTGATTTTCGATGTGGTTACACCGCATTTGTGTTCCACCGTATTTAAACGATATGAAGAACAGGGGATGCTCGATGAGAATAATCGCTACGAGCGCCACAGTTTCTATTTGCAGAAAGAGCAAATTCAAGTAAATCGTTTTAAGATTTGGATTGATGGACGCGTTTACGCGGAGGAACATCGCCAAAAAATATGGGATTTACAACACTGGCAAACTCTGATAGAAAAGAGCCCGTTTAAATTGGTGAAAATTTTTAGTAACTTTACGCTGAACCCGGCACATGATCATTCGGAACGCGCTCATTTTGTCCTGATCAAACGGAAACGTAAATAAATAAAAAACGAATGAGGCGTCATGACTTCTGTTGTTTTTTTGAGTCTCGCAGGGGTCGTCGTAATCGGGACGGCTGTTTTTCTGTTCGTAAAAATACGCGAGAAAAACAGAAGAAATGTTTTTGTGGTTTTGTGGAACCTTTCTCAGGAATCGTTAAGCGAGCCGTTGCCGCGGTTAAGTGTGGAAGCGGTGCAAAAGCGTTACACCCATTTAAAAGAACTGAGCGAGCAATTATTCCGCCTGGCCCGCACCGATCACGAGTTTGCCCAGTGTAAAAGCTTTGAAAAAAATTTGGGGGAATGGCGCGTTCACAAAATTCAGGAGATTTACCAGAGCCGATTGGATCATTTGCTCAGAGAAGTGCAGAAAACGCACAACCCCAAACGCCGTTTGGACTTGCTGTATCAGGCGCGTGAGTTGATTAAGGAAGGCGTTTTGGATGAGCACTTATTGGATAAAATAGAAAAGTGGATCGTTTACACACACATTAAACAGGTGCGAAATAAAGAAGAGGGATTGTCTTTGGAAATGAAATATCGCTTGTACGAAGAAGCCATCACAAAAATTCTGAATAGCGGTATTGAAGATGCAAAACTGGAGGCGATGAGCGATTTCAAAGAATTTATCAACGATTTTGAAATTATGTACCGGCGGTTAAAGAAATAGGATTGTGGTTTATGGTCGAATTTTACAATGTATCGGTTGCCCTTGACGGTAAGGAAATTCTGAAAAACGTTTCTTTCCGTTTGTTTAAAGGTGAATTCGCCTATATTGTGGGGCCCAGCGGCGCAGGGAAATCCACCATTTTAAAATTGATTTACATGGATCTTTTCCCCGATCAGGGGATGGTGATCGTTAATAACTATTCGTCGGCTAAAATCCGCACCCATGAAATCCCCTATTTACGTCGGGAATTAGGGGTAGTTTTTCAGGATTTCAAACTGTTGCCGGATCGGACTGTTTACGAGAATGTAGCTTTTGCCTTACGGGCCACCGGAGTCAAGCCGCGCGAAATCCGTCATCGTGTCGTGCGCGTCTTGAACGAGGTTAACGTGTCGCAACAGCGATCCAAATTGCCGGAGAAAATTTCCGGTGGCGAAAAGCAGCGTGTGGCCATTGCCCGGGCTATTATCAACGATCCGTTCATTGTCCTGGCCGACGAACCGACGGGCAATTTGGACGCGCAAAATTCACGGGAAATCATGGAGATATTCGAACGCATTAATCGTAAGGGAACGGCTATTTTAATGGCCACCCATGATCAATCGTTAATTGAGCAATATCCGCATCGTGTTATTAAGATAGAAGAAGGACGAATTGTAAGCGAATGAGTTTAGGATTTAGTATTCAGGAAGGATTAAAGGGCTTTGGCCGGGCACGTATGGCCACGTTTATTACCATTACTTCGGTGGTGTTGGCCCTAATTATGGTCGGACTTTTTATTTTATTGGCCATTAACATCGATCATTGGGTGGAGCAAAAACGTCAGCACCTGGAGGTGGAAGTATTTTTGGAACCCTTGCTCGGCCCAAAGGAAACGGCGAATATCGTAAACAAGCTAAAAAAACTGCCCGCTGTGCAGAGCGTGCGTTACATTTCGCAAGAGCAAGCTGCGGAGCGCTTTAAAAAGGAATTCGGGCGTGATGTACGTCAGGTTCTGGGTACCAATCCGCTGCCGCCATCGTGCATTGTACGCCTAAAGCCTGCTTACCAGAATGCACGGGCCATCACGCGTCTGAGCCAAATTGTGCAAACCTGGGACGGGGTGAGCGATGTGGTTTATGGTCGAAGTTTGCTGAAGGCCATCGATCGTTACGTCACTTTGATCTATCTGATCATCGGAGGAGTGGGATTGTTGCTTTTGTTTGTAGCCACGGTTTTGATCCACAATTCCATTCGCCTGATCATTTATGCCCGTCAGGGAATAATAGAAATCATGAAATTGGTCGGTGCCACCAGAGCCTTTATTCGAAGGCCTTTTTTGGTCGAAGGGCTATTGTACGGTTTAATCGGCGGGGCCCTGGCAGACGGAGCCGTTTGGCTGCTGGTGCGGGGGTTCCGGAAATGGGTTTATGGGGGCATTATTGAGAATTGGCAGGTGTACGCGCTTGTTTTGGGGCTGGGAATTCTCATCGGTTTTATCTCCAGCGAGGTGAGTGTAAACAAGCACTTGCACCGTTTGATTTAAGGGCCGGGCTCTACCGGGCTTGTTTTGCGCTCGTTAGAAAAGTTTAGTAATTTGCAGTGCCGCTTTCTTTGCCTATTTGTGGCATAAAGTGAAATT
>CAZHIZ010000079.1:0-14521 GCA_964532875.1 uncultured Caldithrix sp.
AGCAATTCCTATTTTCCCAAACCGGTCTTTTCCGCTTTGAATTTTTCTTTCACTTTACGGATTACTTCGGCCGGCTTGATGTCACGCATGCAGCGGAAATGGCCTTCCGGACAGGTGCGGCCTCCGTGTTTACCGCAAGGCCGGCAGTACAAATCGGGAACCTCAAATACAAAATCATGGGTTCGAAAGGGGTAGAAGCCAAATTCTTTAACGGTCGGCCCGAAAAAAGCAAATACATCGGTTTGTACGGCATTGGCCAAATGCAATGCGCCGCTGTCGTTGCAAATCATTAAATCGCATTGGGCAATGACGGCAGCAGATTGGAGCAAAGAAAGTTCTCCGGCCAAATTAAGCGCTTCACGGGCGCCGGCCAAATCCATGATCTCTTCACACAAACTCCGTTCATCCTGGCTGCCGATGAAAACCAAAGAAAATGTTTGTTGCAATTCCTTGACCAATTCTGCGTAATAACTTTTCGGCCAGCGTTTGGTGGGCCAAACCGAACCGGGGGCAATGGCGATGACCGGTCGAGACGAATCAAAGCGTTTGAGCAAATCCGCTGCCAGATAACGGTCTTTACTCGATGGAAAAACTTCCGTTTGCATGGAAAAGGGCTGGTGAGCGAACGGTTGTAACAGGGCCAAGTTCTTTTCGATCGTGTGACCGGATGAGGGCAGAGGAATGCGTTTTGATAGAAAGTAACGAATGGGATGGCGATCAAAGCCGATGCGTTGAGGAATTCCGGCCAAAAACAATAATAAACCGGTGGTGAAGGAACTATGCGGGCTGATGGCCAGATCATACGGAACGGCTTTAATTTCGTTTAACGTTTTGAAAAAGGCGGATAGTTTTTTATTCCTTTTGTCGAATAACAAAATGCGGTTCAAATGCGGATTCCCTTTCAGCACACCGGCAGTTTGCGGAATGACCAAAATATCGATTTTGGCCGTAGGAAATATCTGACGAACTCCCCGAATTAAAGGAGTGACCAAAATGGTGTCGCCCAAAAAAGCAGTTTGTACCAACAAAATATGTCTAATGTCCGTAAATTCCTTACTATTTTTCATGGAAATTAACTTAATAAAATATGAGGATTTTAGCTACTAAAGATCATTAAAAGAAAGGTCGAATTGATGAGCAGTCGATTCCGTAGCAGGGTGAGGCTTATTTTCAATAGATCAAGGGACTACTCACCCTGCGAAAAAAGGATTGTAAAAACGTTCTTATTCCCAACGTCCTGCAATTTCATACGAACAATAGGGACATTTCCCGTCTTTTAAATGAATTTCGGGAATGGTGTACCAATCGCGTTCAATTAACGGCCGGCCACAATTGGGGCAGAAGGTGGTTTGTCCTTCGGGATCATGCACATTGCCCACATAAACATATTTAATGCCGCGTTTTAAAGCCAATTCCCGGGCCATGCGAAGGGTGGCGTAAGGAGTAGGGGGATGATCCAGCATTTTAAAATCCGGATGGAAAGCGGTAAAGTGCAAGGGCACCTCGTCTCCCAAATTTTCGAGAATCCAATCACACATTCTGGCTATCTCGTCAGGCTGATCGTTTTCGCGGGGAATAATCAAATTGGTAATCTCGACCCACACCTCGGTTTCCTTTTTAAGCCAGATGAGTGTATCCAATACAGGTTGCAAATGCCCGTTGGTCAATCTGTAATAAAAATTTTCGTCAAAGGCCTTTAAATCCACATTGGCACCGTCGATATCTTTAAAAACCTCTTTACGGGCCTCCTTATCGATGTAACCGTTGGTTACCATAACGGTGTGGATTCCCACTTGTTTGGCGATTTCGGAAATATCCATTACATATTCACCGAAGATCACAGGGTCGTTGTAGGTGAAAGCAATGGACGGGGTGTTGTATTTTTGGGCAAGTCGCACAACTTCCTCGGGCGTGACATACAAAGCGTTTTGTTCGTCAAGACGTGCTTTGCTCATGGTCCAGTTCTGGCAAAACTTACAGCCCAGATTACAGCCTGCCGTACCGAAACTGAGAATGGTGGTTCCCGGGTAAAAATGATTCAGCGGTTTTTTCTCGATGGGATCGACCGCAAACCCGGTCGGTCGGCCATAGGCACTGGAATATAAAGCACCGCCCACATTTCTTCGTACGTAGCAGAAACCGATTTTCCCTTCGGGAATATTGCAGTAGCGCGGGCACAGTGTACAAACCACCCGTTTGTTTTCAGTCGGATGCCACCATTTTGCCGGCATTAAGGATTGTGCCTTTTGCATCTTCCCCCTCCGAATGCTTGTTCGTTTGTGATTATACTATTTTGCAAAAAAAAATATCCAAAAGCAAAAAACAAACAGATGGTGATTTTACGCCACATTTCATAGAAATTATTTAATATTCAATTCTTCATGTCGAACACTAATAACAAGAAAATAAAACGATCGATTCGCCATGAAGGACCAAGAAAACATGGAAAATTTAATCAAAGATTACGAGCTATTGTTGGAAAATTTGCGTACACGTTTAAGCATTTTGAATACATCGGTTTTTTTATTGGAAGAAACTTTGGAAATGAAAACAGTAAGAACAAGCCAATATATCGACCGCATTAACACGGAACTGGAACGCATCAGAGAATTGATCATTAACGTGCCACCGGCAATGAGGAGAAATTGATTCGTGGAAGCCGAGGTAAAAGTGCAGGATCAAGCTACCAATCATAAAACTGCGCCATCTCAGTACAATATTTTGGTCATCGAAGACGAACCCGAAGTGCGTGAAAGTTATGTGGACATGTTTGAATTCTTAGGGTTCAAAATCGATACGGCCGAAAACGGCGTGGAAGGTTTGGCTAAGTTAAAAAAGCAGACCTATCAAATCGTATTTACGGATTTGAATATGCCCGTTATGGACGGTTTGCAGACCCTGCGTTTAATCAAAAAAAATTATCCCGATACGGAAGTAATCGTTATTACCGGATTTGCCACCATCGAAAACGCCATAAAGGCCATGAAGCAAGGCGCGTTTGATTATATTACCAAGCCGGTCTCCTTCGAGCATGTGCGGATTGTGTTAAATCGCTGCATTCAAACGATCAATGCCAAGAAGGAAAATAAAGAATTACGTAGCTTAAACGAAGAGCTGAGCAAACTGAATGAAATGAAAAATAAATTCATCACCATTACCAATCACGAATTACGCACACCGATTGCCGTTTTGAAGGGGTATTTTGATTTGTTGGAAATGGATTTGGAAGGTCAGGTCGGGGATTCGGTGAAAGAGTATTTAAAAATCATTAAATCGACTATCGGTGAGATGTCCGAAATGGTCGAGAACATGCACGACCTTTCGATTCTTTCGCACTATACGGGTCACTTGAATAAAAAACGCGTGCGCATCAATAGTTTGGTTTTGCATGTTTTTAAAAAAATGAAAAAGTTGTACGTATTACGCAAAATCCAATTGTTGTATCGATTGGACGAAAACGACCCGATTGCAGTAATCGATCCCCATAAAATGGAAAAGGCGCTCACGGAATTGGTGCAGAATGCTCTTAAATATACCAAAGAAGGCGGTAAGGTGCTTATTCGGTCTAAATTGGATAAGAACAAAAATCAGGTCTTTATTTCGGTGGCCGATACGGGCATCGGCATTCCGCATGATAAGATCGGTTATATTTTTGAGCCCTTTTACGAAGTGCAAAACGAATTGCACCATTTTACTTCCAAAACGGAATTCATGGGTGGCGGGATCGGCGTGGGATTGCCCATGGTCAAAGAAATTGTCGAGGCGCATAACGGGGAAATTATTGTGGAAAGTACGCCCGGCAAAGGAAGTATTTTTACAATAATTATTGCGGCCGAATCCTAAATTTAAAAGGCTGTCAGTTCTTTAAACCCCTCAACACGTTGCTCAATTTCTTCCATTGTCAAACTTCTCAAGCGATTAAAACTGAAATCTTCCACATTAAAAGAAGCAATGGTGCTTCCGTAGATAATGGCTTTTTTCAAAGAAGCAAAATCCGTTTTATTCGTTTTGGCAAGATAGCCCATGAACCCGCCCGCAAAACTGTCACCTGCACCAGTAGGATCGATGACCTTTTCAAGAGGAAAGGCCGGAGCAAAGAAAAACTTTTCATTTTGATAAAGCATGGCCCCGTGTTCGCCCTTTTTTACGATCACACTTTGCGGGCCCAGTTCAACAATGCGTTTAATGGCTTTAATCAAATTGAATTCGCCGGTCATTTCACGCGCCTCTTCATCGTTTACCACAAGAATATTACTGCGTTTCAAGACGTTTTCCAACTGGGCGCGTTTGCCGTTAATCCAAAAATTCATGGTATCCAAAACCACCAGTTTGGGATGTTTGATTTGCTCCAGTACCTGTAATTGTAATTCGGGGTCGATGTTAGCCAGAAAAACATACTCTGAGTTTTGGTAGGCCTCGGGGATGCGCGGTTGAAAGCGTTCAAAGACATTTAAATAGGTAAAAAGGGTTTCGCGTTTGTTCATGTCTTCATAATAACGTCCGCCCCAGCGAAAGGTTTTTCCGCTTTCCATGTAGAGGCCGTCCAAATTAACGCCGCGTTTTTTAAGGAATGAAATTTTGGAAGCATCGAAATCGGAGCCAACAACACCGACCACATTGACCGGTCCGAATAAACTGGCTGCGGCACTAAAATAAAGGGCCGATCCGCCAAGGGAGTCTTCTACTTTACCAAAAGGCGTTTCCACCGTATCGTAGGCAATGGAACCAACAACTAATAAGCTCATAGTACGTTTCCTCATATTGTTACATGTGCTCCGGAGCCGAAATACCCAAAAGTCTCAGTCCGTTGGCCAAGACAAAACGTGTAGCATTAATTAAAGCCACTCGGGCCGATGTCAGAGCCTGATCATCGCTAATGACCCTGCATTCCGTGTAGAATTTATGGAACAGGGTGGCCAGATCGAAAAGATAGTTGGTCAAACGATGCGGTTCGTAATTTTCGGCCGCACCTTTAACAACTTGCGGGAAATTCAGCAAGTGTTTGATCAGATCAATTTCTTCGTTTGCCGTTAAAATTGTCAAATCGGGCGTGTGGGAGAGATCGATTTGACGTTCTTCGGCTAATTTTAAAATGCTGCAAATGCGGGCATGGGCATACTGGATGTAATAAACCGGATTTTCATCGGATTGTTTTTTAGCCAGAGTAAGATCGAAATTTAAATGGGAACTCATGCTGCGCATTAAAAAGAAATAGCGTGTAACATCAACGCCCACTTCATCCATCAACTCATCCAAAGTGACAAAGTTGGCTTTACGCGTGGACATTTTAACCACTTCGTCTCCCTGAAACAGGGTAACGAATTGATGGATCAAAACCCGGATGCGATCGGCATCGTAGCCTAAGGCTTTAACAGCAGCCAATACATCGGGGTAGGTTGCGATATGATCGGCTCCGAAAATATCGATGATCAGATCGAAACCCCGTTTGATTTTTTCCACATGATAGGCAATGTCCGGTAAACGGTACGTAGGTTCGCCGGAGCTTTTAATGATCACGCGGTCTTGTTCGAAGCCCAATTTAGTGGTTAAAAACCAGACGGCACCATCCCGTTCGGCAATTAATCCTTTACGGCGCAATCCTTCCACAACCTGGTCGATTTTCCCCTCGTCGTACAAGGATTTTTCGTTGTAAAACACATCGAATTCGAAACCGAGCCGTTTGATCGTTCGTTTGATATCGGCGAAGATGGCGGCTTCGGCTTTGTCCTTGAAGTAGGTGTAATCGGCATTTTTTAACCGGTCACCTTTTTCGGCATAGATGTCGCGGGCGATATCTATGATGTAGGCTCCCTGATAATAGTCTTCGGGAAATTCGACAGATTCGCCGCATAATTCCAGATAACGTAGCCGAACCGATTCGCCTAAGATGCGCATTTGGCGACCGGCGTTATTAAAATAGTATTCTCTGGTAACATGATAGCCGACTGCTTCCAGCAATCGCGCAATGGTATCGCCTAAAACGGCACCGCGCCCGTGGCCAATGGTTAAAGGGCCGGTAGGATTAGCACTTACGAATTCGATTTGTGCTTTTTTGCCGGCGGCAAAATTGCTGCGGCCAAACTGTTCTTTTTGTTCTAATAGCTGTGCCAATTGCGTGTAGAGATTGGCCGAGGAAGCGAAAAAGTTTACGAATCCCGGGCCGGCTATTTCGATTTTGGCGATAAATTGTTCATCACTTCCGACAAAAGTTTTTATTTCTTCGGCGATTTGGCGAGGGTTCTTTTTTAGGTGTCGGGCCAATTGCAGGGCCAAATTGGTTGCAAAATCGCCGAATTTCTTTTCCTTGGGTTTTTCAAGATGAATTTCCACACCACTGATCTGGTGGGATTGTAAAAATTCGTTGAGCTTAAGGATGATGTATTCTTGTGTTGTCATACTGCCTCGTCCTTGATGTATTCCATGTTTGCATCCGCATACAGACGTTCGATGCCGTAAAATTCCCTGGCTTCATGATTAAAAACGTGAACAACCACATCAATGTAGTCCAACAATACCCAACGTTGGTATTCGTACCCTTCTTTACTAAAAGCCCGAATGCCTTCTTTGGCCAGCTCGTCTTCGATGTGATCGACGATGGCTTTTATTTGCAATCCAGACTCTCCGGTAACGATTACAAAATAATCGGCGTAATCGGTTAAATTTTTAATGTCTATTTTAACAATTTGTTTGCCCTTCTTTTCCAGAGCCAAATCGGTGATTTTTTGAGCCAGTTCTGCTGATGTCATTATTTTTTTCCTTTGAAAATGGGTAGCTTTTGGTAATCGAGTCCTATGATAATGGTAATATCGGCAATGGGATTGGGATTGGAAAACGATTGCACCTGTTTGGGAGACAAACCGATGGCCTTGGCCAATTTTAAGCACTTTTTTTGGGATTCGGGTGTGTTCAATTGATCGATCATTTTGGTTTTTTTTACCTTAAAATAGCGTTTGCCGTGTTTTAAATAGTTGCCGGTATTGACCACATCGTAGTTCCATTTTTTTAATTTGTCTGCCAATATTTTAGCCACCCCTTGCTGCCCGCATCCGTTTAGGATTTCGACCTGGGTTGCTTTTACAAACGTTTCTTTCGGTTCCGTTTGAACCGGAGGGGGCACGGGCTTTGTTTCTTCCACGGGAAGCGGTTTCTGAGTTTCTTTTACCGCAGGCGTGATGGATGCGGCTTTTTTACTAATCTGCAAAGAGGGCAATTTCTCTTGCAGAACAGGGAGAGCATATTTGTATCCGGCGTAAGTTAACAGGGCAATGGCGGCAATGATAATAAAGAATTTAACAACGGTGCCAAATCGACCGGATGACCCGGGAGCAGGCCGATGCCGGGTTTGGGTTGTCTTTTTTCGTTGGATTGTGTACGTATTTGCTCTTCTACGGCGTTTCAAATTTTAAGCCTTTTTTTATTTAGATACTTTTGTGATTAACAAACGTGGAAATTTAAGCAAATTGGACATCGAATTCTACTATTTTTGGTTCTGAGTTTGAAATAGATCATGATACGAAAAATCCGCTAAATGGCCGTGGGTAAATTTTCGTTGAAAAAAGCACACCACACTTTTTTGCTTTCAACGATAAGACCGTAAGGCGAGAAGCGGGTTTACGGAAAAATTGCGCAAACATGAAAGAATTAACGTGTAAAAGATGACGGTTGATTGAACATGGGGCGATAATAAGATCCGTAGCCCCAACCATTATCATAACCGTATCCGAAAGGAGATGATTCCACTCGAAACATCAATTGGGCATTTTTACCAATGCGATAATTGAGCTGGGCGCTACCGAAAAATTGCGGTTTATTGAGGAAAAAGCCTTTGCCAAAGGTGTTGTAGGGAGATGACATGATACCCAAATTAGCCTGTAACCACAGATTTTCGGAGAATTGATAATCCATGCTGTTTATGTAGCTGCTTAACATCATGCTTTGTCCGGCGAAGCTCCCGAAGGACATGGAAATTGTGTGGTGCATGTGGAATTTATTGGGATTCAAAATGCCTCCCATGAATGAATCGGGCATTCCGCTTAAAGCGGCGGAGATGTCTGGTTGGGTAGGTTGATTTCTAAACTGGGCAAGTGCGTTCTGGGTAAAAAAAGCAGAAACAATTAAAATAATACTGATAAGATAGGCTCGCTTCATTTTCCCCTGTCCTTTCTCCCTGTCATTTTTGTTTAAATATACTTAGATTACATGGCTTTTTCAACTGATTTAATTTTGTTTTTGCGGTTTTGTTCCCTTCGCTGGAAACTATTTAGTAAGTTGGACGTAGGACGGTTGCTTTTTTACGGGTCGTTTACACTTTATGGGTTCTTTTGTAAAATGGTGTTGTCGATTAAGCGGGTTTTCCCGAAATAGACGGCTAAGGCAAGTAGGATGTTTCGGGTATTGGGTTGAGGTTCGCTCAGGGTATCGGCATCGACGGCTTCGATGTAATCGATTCTTCCAGAAGATTCCGTTTGGATAAGTCGGCGCATCTTTTCTTTTATGGCGTTTAAATCGCTGTTCCCATTTGCATATTCTTTTTCGGCTAAAAGCAGGCTGCGGTAGAGAACGGTTGCTTCTTTCCGTTGCCTGGGGCTCAGGTATTTGTTACGCGAACTCATGGCTAAACCGTCTGATTCCCGTACAATGGGTGCAACAATAATTTCTACCGGGAAGTTCAGATCGTTGACCATGCGTTTGATGATAATGGCCTGTTGGGCGTCTTTTTGCCCGAATACGGCGATATCGGGTTGAACAATATTGAATAATTTTGCGACGATGGTCGTAACTCCACGGAAATGGGTAGGACGTGAACGACCGCATAGGACCTGGGAGAGCTCTTCGGTAATTACGTAGGTTTTATGTGCCGGAAGATACATTTCGTTGTCTGCAGGGTAGAAAACAACGTTTACGCCTTCTTGACGACAAAGTTGCTCATCGCGCTTAAAGTCACGTGGGTAGCGATCGAAGTCTTCGTTTGGCCCGAATTGTGTGGGGTTGACGTAAACGCTTACAACGATTTGATCCGCATGTTTACGCGCCTGACGAATGAGGCTTAAATGGCCCTGATGAAGATAACCCATGGTGGGTACAAAACCGATACGTTGTTCGCTTTGCTTTGCCCGACGAACCCAATGCCGCATTTCTTCGATGGTTTTAATAACTTTCATCGTCGTTCGGAAATTTTTTTTGTTTGACGTCTACTATGTATTGCTTGAATGCCTGAGACATGGCTTGGCCTAATTCGGCATATCGCCGTACGAATTTGGGCCTGAATTTATCATAAAGACCGAGCATATCATGACTGACCAGCACCTGACCGTCACAGTATTTTCCGGCGCCTATGCCAATGGTGGGGATTTGTAAAGATTCACTGATTTCTTTAGCCAGCATAGCGGGGATTTTTTCCAGCACCAAAGAAAAGACGCCGGCCTCCTGAAGAATTTGGGCATCCTGCATTAATCGCTGGGCAGCTTTATGGTTTTTACCTTGCACGGAGTAGCCGCCGAGTTGGTGAATGGACTGGGGAGTAAGACCGATGTGCCCCATGACAGGGATACCCCATTGTACTAAGGCTTTGATGATGGGGGCGGCCTGCTGGCCGCCTTCGATCTTTACCGCTTGGGCACCCCCCTCTTGAAGAAAACGGCCTGCATTACGTAGCGCTTCTTCAAGGCTGATTTGATAGGAGAGAAATGGCATATCGGCCACAAGGAAGGCGTGCTGGATAGCACGCCGGACAGATTTTACATAGTGCAACATTTCGTCCATCGTAACGGATAATGTATTTTCGTGTCCGGCCATAACCATACCACCTGAATCGCCCACCAAAATAATATCGATACCCGATTCATCCAAAATAGAGGCCATCAAGGCATCGTAAGCGGTGAGCATGGCAATAGGTTCCCCTTCCTGTTTCATACGTAATAAAGTGGGGATTGTGATGTTAGCATTCTTTTTTTGTAATGACATAGTACTCCCACTTTTAGGTTATGGAGTCCCGGGGACTGATAGCAATCAGTCCCCGCCCATACATGGTTGAATTAGACTGATAGCAATCAGTCTAATTCAACATTTCTGTTCTTTTCCATTCATCCAAACCGGCGTAAGTTACATTAAAGAAAAATTGCTAGCAAGCAATTTTGTGTTTTTGTATTTTCCAAATAATCATTTTTCATTATTCCACATTTACCCTTTTAAACGATTCGATGATACCTCCACCTAAAACTTTGTCCCCATCATAAAAAACCGCCGATTGGCCAGGGGTGACGGCTTTTTGCGGTTCATCAAAAATAACACGAACGCGTCCGTCTTTAAGTGAATAAATGGTGGCCTGCGCCGCCGGCGACCTATATCGAATTTTCACCTCTCCCCGGATGCCTTTTTTAGCATCGGCAATGCTCACAAAGTTTACCGATTTAGCAATTAATTCTTTGGAATAAAGATATTTTTCTTCACCAATAATAACACGATTATGTTTTGCGTCAATATCCACTACATACATGGGGCGACCGAATCCTTTTCCCAACCCTCGGCGTTGTCCGATGGTAAAGAATGGATAACCGCGATGGTGTCCAACCACTTCACCGTGAACGGTAACCAATTCACCCCCCTGTACACGGTACTCAAGATTATCAACCGTAGAAATTAGGAATCCTTTGTAATCATTATTCGGCACAAAACAAATATCCATACTTTCCTTTTTCTTAGCTGTCACCAAATCGAACTTTTCAGCCATTTGACGAATCTCCGGTTTAGTGAAATCACCAAGAGGAAATAAGGTATGCGCCAAGCTCTCCTGAGTAATTGCCCACAAAGCATAAGATTGATCTTTTGCTGCATAGCGGCCTTTAAGCAATTCATATCGGCCACTTAAAGCGTTATATTGAACACGTGCATAATGGCCTGTTGCAATATAATCTGCACCGAATTCTCGAGAGCGTTCAATCAGAGCTTGCCATTTTATTTTCTTATTACAAACCACACAAGGATTGGGAGTATAGCCTGCAAGATATTGTGTAATAAAATCGTCAATTACAGAATCATAAAATTGACGGCTGAAATTCAACACATAATGTGGAATACCCAATTTTGAACAAACCAATTTAGCGTCATTAACAGAATCTAAAGAACAGCATCCGTTATCGTAATTTACATGAGAACCTGAAATTTCAGCATCAAGCAATTTCATGGTAACCCCGACGCAATTGTATCCCTGTTCTTTAAGTAACAGAGCGGCAACCGAACTATCGACTCCGCCGCTCATGGCCACGACAACGGTCTTCTTCTTATCTATGGTCATAAAACATCTCTCCCAGAAATATATGGTTTAAATACCGGATAAAGGAATCTTCTTGGCCGAATAAAATTAAATTTCGGACTCCAAATAGGAATAATTAAGTAGATCTGTGGTAAAAGATATATGAAAAATCATATTAATTGATGTCAATTTTTTTCTTCATCCGGCAATTTTTTTATGATTATAATTTCACTTCCGGTTTTACTGATATTAAACTTTAAATCATCAACTAATTGTTTAACTAAATAGATGCCTCTGCCACTGACATCATAAATATTTTCCGGCAGTAACGGGTCGCGAAGTTTTTCCGGTTCAAAGCCTTTTCCTTCGTCTTTTACGGAAATATGCAGTGCTTTGTTTCTGACTCTGAAAGTCACCACTATTTTTTTGCTTTCGTCATCTTTATTACCGTGGTGTAAGGCATTATTAAATAATTCAGTAACCGCAATGGATAAATCATCACGAACCGATTCATCGAATTTGAGTTCGGAAGCGATTTGTGTGGTAATTTTTTCTACCATCTCCAAATATTTAATATGACTGGGGAAAACAACAGAGTATTCCCCGTTTTTTAATAAGGGCATAGATTCCTACTCCAAAATCAAAAATTCAATTTAGAAACCGCCGCAGAAGATGTCAAACTAAATTGATGTTATCTCTTATTGTAAATTTGTAAATAAATAAAAATTTTATAAATTTTGCTTTTCAAATAATATAATTTTTATGCAAAGCGAGAAGGGAACCCGAGTGGAAGAACGTCTTAATGCCCATCTGCCATGGTTTACGCTCATGATTTTGGTAACAATCGAATCGTCTTTAACCGGATTTCGGCTACCCAAATTAGGGCTCGGGATCGAAGATAAAATTGTTCATTTTTTAATTTTTGGGATATTAGGTTGGCTTTTGATTAGAGGAATGATTTTGGAAGCGGTTCAGCGAATCCGCAGGAATGGCTACATTATTTCTATTGTCATGGGAATCTTTTTTGCCATTTCAGATGAGTTGCATCAATCCTTTGTTTCAGGACGTGATCCGTCGTATGGCGACTTAACCGCAGATGTTTTGGGAATATGCTGTTTTATTGCTTACTTTTATCTCAAGCAAAAAAAAACAACATATCCCTATCTGAAAAACAAATGATACTTATTGCAGGTGCAATGTAAAGCCATTAAATCGTGCCATCACCGGCCTGTGGTCCGACACATAGCTAACATAACTTGCATATTCCTGATCCAGATAGAGCACCTGACAATCTCCGTTACCATATTCCTTACGTGCACTTTTTGTAATCAAAATTTGATCGATTAAGCTTTTATACGTTGTAGAAATATATGAATATTGATTATTTAAGCCCAATGTTAAGAAAGAAAACATACCAGTGTCATCCAAAAAAGGTTTAAAAACATTGCTTTCAGGCGGATCATTGAGTTGGTCGTTCCAATCTCCGATCACCACAAAATCCGAATCGGCTCCGGCCGCAATTTCATCGGTAATAAATTGGTATAATTTTTGGCAAGCGCTCTTCCGGCGTGCTTCATTGGAAGAGCCTCCTTTCGCTTTCAAATGTAAGACAATGAGGTTAAAATCAAATTTTATGCCATCCAAATCTTTTACAGTTACAAAAGCTTCTAAGGGGGGGCGGGGAAAAGCATAATGATCATCAGTGAAAATATTTTGCACATGCGAGACCGAAATAAAACCGGTCTTGTACAAAATGCCTGTCTTTTGATAAGAACCGTTGCTGTAGGTATCGTTTGACAAAACGCCTTGCCATCCGGGTAGTTTTTTTAACATTTCATCAAAGGATCGAATACTGGCAATTTCTTCCACCCCATATAAATCAAGATCAAGGTCTTTGATAATTTGGGCAACATCAGTGACGGTTTGTGTGTTGGCCTTGGGGAAATTCTCAATATTCCAGGTAGCAATTTCAAAACGATTGCTTAAACCCACTTTTTTGACTAAAACGGTAGTATTGCCAGATGGAGGCGTGTTGTCGTTGCTATCAATAACACGTTGATTGCAAGCGGTTAAAAATAAAAAGCTTACGAGGGTCAAGGTGGGCAAAATTCTAAGCCAATAATTTTTATGTCTCATATTGCACTACTTCCAATTTTATTTAATTGCGAATATTAAAATTACAAAAACAATCGTTTGATCGCAAAATATCCACCATATTTCTTTAAAAATATTTTCTGTAATGAGTCTTTGATTATTGGCTAATAATGTTAATCGATTTTAATTGCATGGCATTCTTTCTACCGATAAATTTGCCTAATTATTGTAACCGCGGAGAAATGAAATATGATCCTGACCTATGGGATAATCGTCGCTCTGTTATTGATAACGGGATTTTGGGCTCTTGTTCATTATATGGTCTATCGTGCTTTTCATTTTTCTCCAATTCCCGAAAAGCACAAACCAGATCCAGATGTCTTCCCGTTTAGAGAGGTTTTGGTCGATACCGATGATAAAAAACGAATCCAAATCTATGATTTGAACCCTGATTTTTCCGCAGATGTTATCGTCATTGCCATCCACGGATGGGCGAACACCAGCGAAATTTTTTTTACAATGGCCCGGGAGCTTGCCGGAATGAGCCGTTTATTTCTGCTCAATGCCCGCAACCACGGCCGTAGTGATAATGAGCGCTTAATGAATATTTTAAAGTTTGAATCCGACCTGCGCCATGCGATTAATTATGCTTTATCAGCGGTAAATGAGAAAAAGCCTCTCATCGTTATCGGGCATTCCTTAGGAGCTGCGGCCTCCATTTTAGCGGCTGCGGATGATGCGCGCATTGATGGGGTGATTTCCATCAGTTCATTTGCTGATGTGCGGCAAATTATGTTTTCCGGCTTTCTGCAAAAAAAAGTACCGGTCTGGTTAATAAAAATCGTTTTAAAATACATCGAATGGAAAATCGGGCGCTCGTATGATGAGATTTCCCCCGTGCGGGTTATTTCACGCTTTCATAAACCGACATTACTTATTCATGGAAGTAAAGATACTTTAGTACCCAAAGAGGATATGGAAATCATTTTACGATCGGCAAAACGGGACAATGTGGAAACCTATCTTGCAGAGGGACACAGTCATTCTTCTTTGCTAAAAGACCCTGAAGTAATACGTGTAATTAAAAATTTTATAGAGAAGTATTTTGTGAAATCGTGATATAAAACAATATCTGGTCAAAGCAGAGTCATTATTCTATTTAACAACACCAATTAA
>CAZHIZ010000080.1:0-14483 GCA_964532875.1 uncultured Caldithrix sp.
GGAACTTGGAATTGGGAATTGGGACCTTTTTGTTTGTGATGGATTCTTCGTTCCGTCCCGGCCTGTCATTCTGAGCGTAGCGAAGAATCTCTTTCGCCCCGGGGTGTCATCCTGATCCCGCTCTGCGGGAGAAGGATCCCCTCAAAGCTTTGGACAACAATCGCCTGGAATAACAAGGGGATTACTCGTCGTCCCGATTCCCCGGTCTCCTCGGAATGGCACCCGGCCATGGTCCGCCATAGCCACACTCATAGCCGGACTTACCCGTCTGTCCAAAAGACAGTTACCCTTCACTCTTCACCCTTAACCATTGCCTATTACCCCTTAACGAAAAGTGGATCAAATATCCGGCTATTGACGGAACGAAGATCGACATAAAGGCAGTTCACTCCTCCTGTTTTAAACAGGAGGGTTAACCAAAATGCCATTTTGTAAATAATTATTTGAAAAAATGTGATTAAATCAATTTTTACAATGGTTAAAATTCGTATATTAAAAAATTAAATGTTTATTTTAATGTTTGTAATGGAATACAAATTTTATGGTTCGCTATTTTTCTTTTTTCTTATTGAGTGTAATTCTTTGGGCTTGCGGAATTAAGCAACCGGTTGAAAATAGTACCGAACAACAAACCGGTTCCATATTCGTTGATTCCGATCCGGACAGTGCTTTAATTTTTCTGGACGGTCAAAACACCTTCCAGGTAACACCGGATACCTTAAGCCATATTTTGCCGGGCAGGCACATTATTCACGTGCAAAAATCAGGCTATCGTGCCACGAGAGATTCTGTCATCGTGCAGGTCGGTGCGGATTCGCTTACGCATGTGACCTTTACCCTGCAAAAATTGGTGTATTTAGGTCAGCTTGCTTTAACGAGCCAGCCCTCTGGTGCGGAAATTTTTATCGACGGTCAAAGTACCGGCCATTACACACCGGATACCCTGCAATTACCCCCCGCTAATTACACTGTCAGTCTGGTTAAAAACGGATTTCAGGTTTTCGATAGCTCGCTTACCGTAGAAAACGCTCAAACCACTCGGCTTTCCACCGCATTGCATATTCAACAGCGTGTCGTTTTCGAATCGTTCGGCAATGTTTCCTGCGAGCCCTGTGTCACTGCCGCCGAAAATCTGGAAAAATTCCGCGACTCCCATTCCGATCCCAATTACGTTTTGTTTGAATATTACGCCAACTGGCCTTCTCCCAATGATCCGTTTTACAAAGTTTCCCCGAAGGATGTGGATGAACGCGTTCAATATTACAAAATTTACACCTTACCGAAATTGCGTCTCAACGGCGAAACCGGTGTCGATGCCGCCGATTACGATGCCATTCAAAATGCTTTTACGGAGGCCCTAAGCAAACAGACCACCCCGTTAGCGATTAGTGTGAATAAACGATTTACTGGCGATTCTTTGCAGGTCTCCATCGAAATTTACGATTTCGGGAATGTTTTGCAAAACGATCAATTACGGTTGTTCGTTTTGATCTCGGAAGATGATATTCACTTCAACAGTCCGCCAGGTTCAAACGGATTAAAAGATTTCAATTTTGTTTTCCGGCGCTTTTTAAGTGATCGCAAAGGCGATGTCATTCATAACACACAAATGCACTATTCCCTAAAATGGCCGGATTGGGTTTATGCCCATTGCCGTGTCGTGGCTTTCATCCAAGATATTTCCACAAAAAAAATATATCAGGCAACCGAAAATTAGGAGGCATTATGTTTAAACCGGTACGTTCCTTTTTCATCGTGTTCCTGCTTAGCGCTTTCGCTTTAGCAGGCACACAAAAAACCCTTCAATCCATTTTGGACGAATCGTTCGAGGGCTCGTTCCCGCCCAGCGGTTGGACCAAGTTTTCGGATTTTAGTTTGGAAACTTGGAAGCAATCCACAGATAAAAGCCATAGCGGCACCCATTCCGCCATGGGCGAAACCAGCTATCTTTACGATAAAGACATCTGGCTGGTTACACCGGCCCTTGACCTTTCTACGGTTTCCCGCGCCACTTTGTATTTTTACGAAGATCAGGTCGGTTGGGAAAACAGCGGCGGTACCAACTCCGTTGAAGTTTCTACAACTTCCAATAACACGGCTTCGGCCTTTACGCCTATTTTAACCATGACTCCGTCGGATCACACCATCGAAGGCTTTGACGGAAGCGCTGTCGAAGTCGATCTTTCCGCTTATGCCGGACAAAGTACGGTTTACATCGCTTTTCATTACCACGATCCCAGCAGTCCCAATTACCAATGGTTCATCGACGATGTAAAAGTGGTTGTCCCTTCCGATCACGATGTAGCCGCTCTTTCACTGGATATGGACAGCCACTATGCTCCTAATACCACGGTAACGCCCAAAGCCACTGTTAAAAACGAAGGCAAAAACACGGAATCGTTCGACGTGGAATTCGGCTATTATGATTGGTACGGCGAAGAAAATCCCATAAGTACGACCAACGTCAGCAATTTAGCCCCCGGCGATCATCTGCAGGTTTCCTTTCCGCAGTATACCTTCGGTCAGGTGGGGTACAAATTTTATGTACGCACCAAACTCAGCAGTGATATGGATGCCAGTAACGATGTGGCTACCCGTTTTATCGATTCCTATCCCATTCAAAAAGATGTTGTTTTAGCCGAAGAATTTACCGATACGGAATGTACCTATTGCCCCGGCGCAGCCAATGCGCTGGATAGTTTGTACGAAAATTACGGCGACAACCTGGCCATCGTTGCCTATCACGGGGGATTTTCTGGAAATGATCCGTTTGACAATTCCTACGCAGCCGATCGTCGCACTTATTACGGAGTCAATGCCTACCCCACTTGCATTTTCGGCGGTGATCGTTCGTACGTGGGCGGCGCATCAGCCGGCAGTGACTTTAGCGGTGTGTACAACAACTACGAACAACGTTATTTGGCCGAACGTCAGGAATACACCCCGTTGACAATGGATATTGTCTGGACGGAAAACGGCAGCAACTCCATTAACGCCACGGCAACGGTTACCTATCAAGCCGATATTACCTTGAAAAATTTGTACATTCGCTGGGCTTTAACCGAAATGCACATCGCCTACAACTGGGAAACGTCCATGGATTCCTTGCAGTTTGTGGAACGCCTGATGATTCCGGATGCCAACGGAACGGTTTTGTGGAGCAGCGACGAACCGGCCGCCATCGGAACCGAAGTCGACAATTCCATTAGTTTCGATATTCCCGACAGCGTGGTCAAAGAAAATTGTCAATTAATAGCTTTTGTGCAAAACGAAGACAATAAGGAAGTCCTGGTTGCCGGTAGAGTCAACTTGGGAGATAAGCCCAACGCCGTTTCCCAAAGCAAGCAGCCTCTCCCGCAAACTTTTGCTCTGTCGCAAAATTATCCCAATCCCTTCAATCCGTCAACTACCATCCGCTATGCCGTTCCGAAAGCAAGCCAGATAGAGCTGAGCCTGTACGATATCAGCGGCCGTAAAATCGCTACTTTAGCCCATGGATTCAGGGCAGCGGGCATCTACCAATACCGACTAAACGGAACAGATTTAGCCAGCGGGATTTACTTTTACACCCTGTCCGCCGGTTCCGTTAAAATCACCAAGAAAATGATCTTATTGCGTTAAATACCGACAACGGGCCTGCATCGTACTTAACGGAAGATGCAGGCTTTTTTAGAATTAAAAAACAGCGATTTAAAAAATGAGGGCACCTCATGAAAAAATCAGTAAACATTTTAGTGCTGTTACTTTTAACGACCTTGCTTTCGGCCCAAACTTTGCGGGTGGACGTCACGGATTCGACGGCCAGCGGAGCGCCGGATTCTTCCTTTGTATTTAAAGGGTATGTGCACAACGATGGCGCGGCCGTGGAAGTTGTTAAATTGAAACGTACTTTGAATAACATCCCTGACGGCTGGAGCACAACGCTCTGCTTCGGCAGTTCGTGCTACCCTGCCTGGGTGGATGAGCCGGATCCCGTTAGCGTTAATCCGGGTGACAGCATCTTTTTCGATATTGCTTTTAACACGGATGCAAATCCGGGCTCGGGTCAGGCTCGGCTCTTATTCGAAGCCTTGGTTTCCGGTGAAAAAGATTCCATCGTTTTCAGGGTAAAAACCGAAACGCCCCCCACTTTTACGATTAATCCCGAGGCAACCGAAGATCATGGCAGGCCGGGAGAATCGTTTGTCTTTAAAGGATACATTCACAACCGGACAAACGATGCTGTCGTGATAAAAATGACGCGCGTGCAAAACCTGATTCCGCAAAACTGGAGCAGCACTCTGTGTTTCGGCAGTAATTGCTATCCTTCTTTTGTCAGCGAACCCGATCCGGTGGCTATTAATACCGGAGACAGTGCATTCTTTGACATCACTTTCAATACCTCGGATGTGCCGGACACAGGGAAAGCTTTGCTACGCTTTGAAGATGTGGTTTCCGGGCAAAAAGACTCTTTGTGGTTTAAAGTTTCCACGCTCATGCCCGCGGCCATTAAATTGGGACACACCATTCGTCAAATGTCCGGTGTAGCCGGGGACAGTTTCCAATTGGGCGGGTATGTTTTCAATTTAACCGATTCGTTACTTACGGTCAATTTAATTCGGGTTTTAAACGATCTTCCGCAGGGCTGGAGCAGTTCCATTTGTTTCGATGTCTGTGTGAGTCCCAATGCGGATTCCATCCAGTCACTAATCGCACCGCAGGACAGCCTGGCTTACACGCTAACCGTCTATTCGGCCGGCTCCGCAGACGATTCGGCAAAGGTTCGTCTTAAATTCTTTGCCCAAGGCGCTTACGACACCTTGTACCAGGATTTTTCGGTTTCGGTAACGGCCACGGGGATTGAAAACGAAAACACCATGACGGCCCGGGATTTCCGCCTGTACGGCAACTTCCCCAATCCGTTTAATCCGTCAACAACCATACGCTACCGTTTGGATGACCAAACGCGCGTTACCATCGATCTTTTTACCGTGGACGGTCGGTTTGTCCGCACGCTTTTTGAGGGGACACAAAAAGAAGGTTACCATGAAGTAGCGGTGCAGGCCTCACATTGGGCCAGCGGAATTTATTATTATCGTTTAAAAACCCGACGTCATACGGCGTTCGGTAAAATGATCTTGCTTAAATAAACTGCGGTATGTCGGCTTCTGCAACGGCAATTGGTCGGGGCCGGATGCAAAAGCCAAAAGCCGGTAAAAATATTCAACAGCCAATTCGGGAATCGCTTAACGGTGGTTCCCTGTATTTTATCATGCACAATAAACAGAGGAACGATTCGATGAGCAAACGATTGATTTTATGGACGCTTTTATTAATTCCTTTTCTACTTGCGGCTCAAGATATGAAAAGCATGGAGCTGGACAACTTAAAGGGCGATACCTTTGTACTAAAGGATCATTTGAATGCGGATGCCACAATCGTTAGTTTTTGGGCCACCTGGTGCCTGCCCTGCCAAAAAGAGCATCCGGCTTTGCAAGAGGTTAAAAATTTCTTCCAGAAAAAAAACAAAACGATTCAAGTCATTGCCATTTCCACCGATTCTCCGCGCAGCCTGGCCAAAGTAAAAAAGTACGTTCGTTCGCACCGAAAATACAAATTCGTTTTTCTTATTGATCCGGACCGCGAATTTAGTCAGCAGCTTTTGGTAACGGAAATTCCGCACACCTTTGTGCTGGATAAGAACGGAAAAGTTATTTACGAACATACCGGCTACCGCAAGGGAGATGAAAAAGAATTGATTTCGGTTCTGGAAAAATATTTTAGTAAGCAAAAAAAATAAGACGGGTATTGTAGTATGAAAATCGGGCGTTTGGCTATCGGCCTTTTTTTACTGGTATCGACGGTACTGGGCCAGATTACGTTTAAAAATCAAATGGTATTTACGAACTGGCAGGAATATCATCGTAAAATATTGGAGAACTGGAGCGATTTAACCTATCAGCATGATTGGTTTAAAGCCGGCTTGCGCTACGAAATCAATCACCCGCCGGACCCGTTTATCTTCCCGCAGGATTCGCTGTTAAAAAACTACGAACTGACCTTTCGCTACCTGCAATTCCGCTACAAAAAAATGAATTTTACCGTGGGAAACTATTACGAAATGTTCGGCCGAGGTTTAACACTGCGTACCTACGAAGACCGCAATCTGCGAGTCGATACGAATTTGGACGGATTCAAGTTTAATTATTTGGGTAAGCGAATTAAATTTAAGGCCATTGCCGGACGCATGCGCGACAAATACAACCGGCGCAAGAATTGGCTTTGGGGTGGTGATGTGGAATTGAAACCGTTAAAACACACCCATATTGGCGCCAGTTATTTGGCGCAAAGCCATTCGCTGCAAAAATCCCTGTGGGCGGCACGTCTTAATTACACACGTGATATGTGGGATGTCTATGTGGAAGCGGTACGCCCTTCGTGGTACACGGCCTTTAGCTATTACGGCGCCTTGAATTTGTACTTTGAAAAGGTTGCGGCGACTTTTGAAATTAAAGATTACAACCACATGTCCTTTCGAAATAGTTATCAAACCGAATACAATGCCGCCCCTTCCCTGACCCGTGAGCACGAATTTTCCATGTTAAACCGACATCCCCATGCCCTGAATCAAAATGACGAACGCGGTTACCAGTTTGAGATCACGTACACGCCCAGCGACCCGATTCAAATAGTGGCCAACCACAGCCAAACATTTACCCACGATGGTAAACGTTTTTTCGAAGAATTTTACGGCGAACTGACGCACACGGTCAATGAAAATCTGGAATATCATCTGGCTGCCGCCTGGACGTTTGACTTCACGACCAATACGGATAATATTACTCCCTTAATCGACGGTACGTACAACCTCAGCGAGGTGGATCAACTCCATTTAAGCGTGCAACATCAACACACGAAAAACCGCAGCGATTTAAGCGAATACGATAATGAATTGGCGTTAATCGAGCTTTCGCACGCACCGCATGTCAGTTTTGCTCTGGTGGGCGAATACACCAATAAGTACCTTTTGAACAATGTTCAGATGAAGCGTCACACCTGGTTGTACGGCATGCTTTCGTTCACTTTTTGGCACAATCAACGGTTTTCGATTTTGTACGGTTCGCGAAGAGAAGGTTTTATTTGCGTGGGCGGTATTTGCCGATACGAACCCGAATTTCAGGGGATTGAATTGAAAAGCACTTTTTTGTTTTAAACCGCTTAAGGATGGAAAAGACAGGCAGGTTTTTACTCGTCAATAGTTTGGTTAAGAGTCAGGGGTTAGGGGAAACCGCTTTGGCAATGAATGGAGTTACCAGTTCTCCCGCCTTTAGCGGGACAAGTTCCCAATCCTTACTCTCCGTTTTGCCTTTATCGTCTCACAACTCTCTGGGCGTGCGATAGGCCAAAATAATATTCCACTCTTCTGCACTAACGGGTTGGATGGATAGTCGGCTGCCTTTACGCAACAGCATCATGTTTTCCAGGCCGGCAATGTGCTTGAGCTCATCGCGGAGAATGGGCGGATCAAATTCGGCAATGGCCCGAATATCCACCATGAACCAACGAGGGCTGTCCCGATCGCTTTTGGGATCATAATAGCGGGATTCGGGATCGAAAGCCGTGTGGTCGGGGTAGGATTCACGCACGACTTCGGCAATGCCCATGATGGCCTGGGGTTGTTTAACGGAGTGGTAAAAGAATACCAAATCCCCTTTCTTTACTTCGTCCCGCAGAAAATTCCGTGCCTGGTAATTCCGAATTCCGTCCCAATAATCGGTACGATCGGGCTGACGTTTTAAATCTTCCCACGAATAGGTTGACGGCTCGGTTTTAAAAAGCCAATAATTCATATTCTGTCCTTTGGTTTTTTATTTTACCTTTTGTTTCCCTTTCACGTCGAAAACTCGTGCTGATCTTCCCGAATATCCCATTCCTTGCCTGCAAAAGTGCGATCATCCGTGTGCAAAAGAAGCCGGGCAATGAAAGCGGCCACCGTTTGCGGAGAGAATAATTTTCCTTCATCTTTCAATTTTAAGAACTTATCCAAAGCCGGGAATATTTCTTTGGGGGCCTTCCGTACTTCATCCTGCATGGGCGTGTCCACTACACCGGGACGTACGCTTCCCACTAAAATGCCCCGTTGCTGCAATTCCAAATTCCAGACGCGGTACAACATGTTCAAGGCCGCCTTGGAAGCACAATAGGCCCCCCAGCCGGCATAAGCATGATGGGCGGCTCCGGACGAAATGTGCAGAATGCGGGTACCCTTTTGTAAATAAGGCAAAAGTTTTTGGGTTAAAAAGAGGGGTCCCTCCACATTGGTGGCAAAATGATTGCGCCATTCCTGTAACTCGACCTGGGCCAGGGGCTTCACGGGCTGCAATACGGCGGCATTGTGGATAAGAAATTTCAATTTTTTGCCGTTTACACAGTGCACAATGTTCTCCCGTCCCTTTTCGCTGCTTACATCGGCGGCGCAAATTTCAATTTTTGCGCTATTAAAGGCTTTGGTTTGCAATAGTTTTTGCCGATTGCGCCCCACGGCCAAAACGGACATGCCATATTGATCGGCCAGCTCCAGGCACAAAGCCCGCCCGATCCCAGAGCCGCCCCCCGTGACCAACGCCCATTGCTCCATGGCATTCCTTTCTCAAATTAAAATTTCCAAAATACGTTGTGCTTGCTTTTGCAGATGCGCGTCTTTTAAGGTACGAATTCGTTTTTCCAACGGCACAAAGGTTTCCGGCAGCAACAGTTGCCCTTCCAGTAATTCTTCGAAAAATTTTAACGAGCGATTTTCAATTTGTACGTTCCGAAAACGACCTTCTTGCAAACGATAACTAAAATTATATTCGTACCCGACCGGTGCGGCAAGGGCCGAGACAACTTCACAGGAAGGGGAACGACCGATATTCCAGGCATAATCCCGGTACTTTTCCCGGGCCAGATGCTCGATTTGGCGCCATTGGTCATCATCGATCACTTGATGCGCAGGGTTGCGGCCCAACAGGCTCTGCGTCAGGGCAGAACGAAATTCATCCATACTCATATCGTGCTTCAAATAATTGCGAATATTCGTAACATTAGCGGGTTTGGAAACCGTGGCATTACTTTTAATCCCATAAAAACGATTTTTCTCAAGCAGGTTGTGCATGCGTTTTAGATTACTGCTCCATAGTAACGTTCCATGACTAAGCAGGCGGCCCTTTGAGGTAAATTGAGCGTTTCCCGAAATTTTAAAGCCCTTTACCCGCAAATTATTTTGTGCATCCATTTCGACGGGCACTCCGAAAGCGCGCAGTACGCGCATAATCGGTTGCAGAAATTCCCGGTATTGATTGAAATTGGCCAACGTGTGTTGCGTCATAAATGCAAAATTCAGATTTCCTTCGTCGTGAACCACGGTTCCTCCGCCCGAGATACGGCGCAGGATTGGGATGTTTTCATCCCAACAAGCCCGCAGATTTACTTCCTGCAACACATTCTGATGCCTTCCCAAAATTACGGAGGGAGAGTTAACATAAAACAGCACATACGAGTAAGCCGGATCCAAGTGGCGTAAAGCCCACTCCTCCAGTGCCAAATTGAGCCGCGGGTCCTCAACTTGAGGACTTAAAATAAGACGCCAATTCCCTTTTAACATCGGTCTTTCCTATTCCTCACTTACCGCTGCCCAATTCCTGTTCAATCTGAAAAACCGGCCGAATATCCACGGGGAGATCGGTTAACTTGGCACGTAAAGCCGTAATGGGTGGTGTTTCTTTGGCATATTGCGCCAACAACTTTTTCGCACCCTCGTAATCACCGGTGGCCTGAATGGTTAACAAAACCCGCGCCAGAGAAGTTACGGCCGGTGCGATTTTCTGCCAGTTAACGCGTACGAATTTATTTTGAGCATCGTACTCGTAGGCTCCTTTTTGCAATAAGTAATTAAAGATCAACGCATTGCCCGCCCCGTGGGCTTCGTTAATACCGAAACGAATCGAGCGAAAAATACCCGCTAAAAAGGTAGCCCAGATTTCCCTTTCGAACGATTTGGGGTAAACGCCCTTTTCGATCATGTACAAATCGTTGTACATGCCCAGCACATCGGCTTTGCATTCCTCAATACTGGAATAGGTTTCCTTGAGTTCTTTTTGCACGGTCGTTTTCCGGCCGTTTACTACGATATTGCCCGGCCCCAGTCCGTGGGAAATTTCGTGCATCAGGGTATGGTTGAAAAATCCCGCAAAAGTCACATAAGGCAATTGATCGCGATCCATAATGCGCAGGGCAATGGGCTTAAGAAGTTTCTCGAATTTGGCTTCGTGTAAATTCTTGAGCAGAACTTTTTTAGACCCCTTGGCTTCGCGCACCCGTTCGTCGTTCGGTAAATTAAAAGCCAGTGTCTGCACGCCTGCTTTGGTATCGCCGGCGCTAAAGATCTCCTGCACCACAACTATAGGCGATTCCGAACCGCGATTAAAATTTTTGTATTGGTCCGGAATGGGCAAATGCTTTTCCATGTCCGTTAAATAATCGGCGAATTTGGCCAATTTGGCGCTTTCCTGCGGGTCTTTAATGGTCACAAACGATTCGAATGAAGCCTTGTAATTAAACAGTTCGTCTTCATAAACTTCATAGGGGCCAATAATGGTTTCGATGGTATTATCTTTTAAATCCATCCAGGCCATGTCGCTTTCGAAATAATCGTTCGAAGCAAATGCTTTGGCCCGTAACAGCAGATATTTTTTCAAAGAAGGATTGTCGGTAAATTCCGCCGCTTTACGCAGATAAAAGGCCGCCCTGTCCAACCATTTTTTGTAATACTGGGAATAGGGAATGGCAACCAACCCCTGAGCATTTCTGCGAATAACCGTCACTTCGGAGGTAAAAGCGGCTTCATCCTGCGGGTGGGTTTTTATCCATCCTTCAAACTCTTCACGGGTCATATCCGCCGGATAGAAATTGGCGCCTTTCGGTTTTGGGTCGTTACCAATAAACGGCTTGTCATGATCCAAACGATCAAACGGGCCGAACATAATGCGAAAATATTCCAGTTGCAATTTGGCAAGCGGATCGTGTGCCTGCTGCAACCGATGTAAAATCTCAAAGTTTTTGGCATACACCTGATCCAAAAAAATCGTATCGATCAAAGTGGAGGCGCGGTAAAGATACTCGACGACTTTTTGTTGCCGCTCATTCAGCAAAGAACGATCGTATCGAATTTCCGTGGGTACAAATTGGGCGATCTTGCGCTTTAATGTTTCCATTTGAGCCAATTCCTTATTATGCTTTTGACAATGAGTTAAAAACAAAGCACTCAGTAATAATAAAATGATTAGTATCCTTCGCATATATTCTCCCCTTCTCTTTTTTAATTGATTTGCCGAAGCACAATCCGCCCGGCATTTCAGATTTTTCCCGGGCAATCGGTACAGATTGGCAAAACTACGGCTGCCGGGAAAGGCAAACCGCATGTATTAGCTGAAGAACAATTTAAAGTAAAATAACGGGTTAGCCAATTTTGTTTTCGGGATTTGATTGGCCATCATGCCACTGATGATTTGCCGCACGTTTTCACTGTGTGCCGCTTTTTTAATGACAAAGTTGAGCAGGAACCGGTGGCGTCCGATGCGTTGCAGTTTGCTGCTGACCGCCAACTCGTCGCCCAGAGCCTGCCATAATTCATGATCATACCGTTGTAAAAATTGCTCGCTAAAATCCGCAGCTTGTACGGCCTGTGCCGCCACCCGGGCGGCAATTTGGGCCGAATACAACGCATTCCCGATGCCTTCACCCGTAAAAGGATCGATAAGACCGGCGGCATCACCCAGTAACAAAAATCCAGCGCCATAGTTTTTACGGTGTTTGCTGCCCACGGGAAGATTCCAACCTTTCGGTTTTTCCAGAGGTTGCGCCCGGGAAAAACGTTCTTTTAAAAAATCGCTGTTTAGCGCCTGAGCCATGGCCTTTTTTAAATCAACCCTTTTGGCCTTCATGGCGCTGTACAGCATGCCGATGCCCACATTAGCCGTTCCGTCATCAGCAGGGAAAAGCCATAAATAGCCGGGAATAACTTCATCCAAATAATGCAGTTCGATTTCTTTACTCAAACCTTGCACATTACGAAAATATTGCCGTAAAGCAACCACCCAATGTTTGGGATCGTGATCATAAAGCCCGGTTTCGCGGGCCACAACGGAATGATAGCCGTCCGCACCCAGGACCAATGGAGCGCGCAGTTCAAACGCTTCTTGACTCCGGCTGTTCACGCCTGTTACGCCAACCACTTGCCGGCCTTCGAAGATCAAATGGCGCACTTCATGATCTTCCAATACCATTGCCACCTGCTTAGCACGGGTAAGTAAAAAACCGTCGAACACCACCCGACGAATGACCAAACCGGGTGGCAAGCCGTTTCTTTTGTCGCCGAGTAAAGGAATCGTAACGATGTCGTGCAAGGCATTTCCGAACGTAATGGAATCGATTAATGCATGGGGTAATTTTTGCGCTTCTTCGAGTAAGCCCAACTCTTTTAGAACCGTCATGGATTTCCCTGAAATGGCATCGCCGCAAATTTTATCTCGGGGGAATCGTGCCTTATCCAACAGGCAAACCTTCAAACCATGACGTGCAGCAAACAGAGCCGCTGCGCTACCGGCCGGCCCGCCGCCTACAATCAAAACATCAAATTTCTTTTCCAAACCAAAATCTCCGTCCCGGTTCATTACTTCATGCTTGTAAAACGTTATTCGCTCAAATGTTGAATGATTTCTTCAATACGCCGTGCACAAACCCGGCAAAAGGGTTTGTCGCCGTTCTGAAACATGACACAATCCAACATGGGACGATACATCCCTTTGGAAATGTAACCAGCTCCTTCAAAAGCCCCGACTTTTCCGAAATATTTCTCCGAGGTCAATACATCCTTTAAGCGATTCACCATCTTTTTGGACCAAGCCGCCGATTCTTTTCGTTTTGCATCAATGACCGATTGGTCGGCTCCTTCCCGTTGGAGTCGTGCAATTTCTTCCCGAAACTGAGCTCGCTTTTTCTGATAGGCAACTTGCAGGCTATCGTAATAATTTTTGTGCCATGGAGTGGGAATAGGCACACCGCTATCGACCAAAGCCTGCCATTTTACATGGGGCGCATGGAGCAAACGGGTGATGTTCGGTTCGGTCGGTTCCACGCCTGGCGGATAAAAATCGTCATAAGCGGTGGAAGAAGAATAATACTCGTCAGCCAGGCCGGCAAACGAATGGCCAAACTCGTGAATAAACACATTGGCGCTCCATTGGTTGTCCGTCGTAAAGTCCATGTAAAAATTGTAGATGCCACCGCCTCCGTATCGCGGGCTGTTAACCATGATCATCAAAGCGTCGTACGGAACGGCTGAGGCCACATCGTGCAATGTTCGGTTATCTTCGGTTAGCAAATAGCGTGGCGATCCCATGGAATTAAAGGTGCAGTTTAACAGCGTGTTGCGATACACTCCGTGCGTCGGTTCGTCGCAATGGCTTTCGGCCGAAGGTTTGAAGACCCCGTAAATATTAATTTTGTTTTGGTAAGATGAGAAGGGTGCTTTGTTTAAAAGAATTTGGGCAAATCGTTGTAAATCTTTTCGGAACTTTGCGCTATCCTCTTCGGTGTAGCCTTCCGCAATCATGGCAATATCAACGCATTGATGCACATCCCCGACGATGTGCTGCGGGATCACGCGGGTACCGGCCGCACGATTTTCTTTGCTAAAGGCAAACTTGCCGGGAATCAGTTTTTTTTCAAAGATAGGGTGCAAAATATTCCGGCGATCCCGCGAGAGTAATTGCACCCAAACGGTCTTCTTGGGCCAGGGGATTAAGACACTCTCCTGAAAGGTGCGCATGGTTCCCTGTTTTGCCGCCGCCGTAGTTTGGTACTCGCCGAAGTAACTGTTAAATCCTTTGGAAAACAACAATCGGCTTTTTGTTTCATCAAAAACCTTAATGTAATATTTACCATTATTAAATTGATCGATCAACTTACTTTTCGGGCCGGCCCAAACGGATTGTAGATAAAAAGCATCTACGGTAATCCATTCGCGTTTGGAATCTCCGATATGGTAATAATCGATTCGAAGTGTGCTATCGGCAAAATAGAAACCAAATGTGCCACTGCCGCCCCAAATGAGCGACGGAAGTAAAATTAAAAAAAATGCTTTTCGTAACATTGCTATTGTATCCTGATTACTGCTCTTTCAAATTGAAATGCTAATTTCCTAAATTTACACATCCCATGCAAGGCAGAAAAAAGAAGGTAATGCGGTGAGATATTCGAAAATATCACAGATGGGCACACCATATGATTTTTGTTAATGGGAATTAAAAACGGGAACGGCGGTAGCCGGATTCCACCAAAGGTGTTAGAGCCGGTGAGTCAAAAGCCGGATCGTCGATTACGCACAAGCGGGATCCCGCTTTCGGCCTGAGAACTGTGTGTGAGCTAATTATTTACCCATTGCTTTGTGTAGCCCCCGCTCGGTA
>CAZHIZ010000081.1:0-14461 GCA_964532875.1 uncultured Caldithrix sp.
TACTAAAAAAACGGGTGATATTCAAAAAATATGGCAGAAAATAAAAACGGCCTGCCGAATAAAAACGACAGACCGTTTGAGTTGCTTAAGCTTTTTCGCCATGTCAGGCCAATGTAAAATCGCGCTCTCTAAACATTATTTTTCCGGAATAAACTTCAAAGCCACGGAATTAATGCAGTAGCGTAAACCGGTGGGCGGAGGGCCGTCCTTAAAAACATGGCCCAGATGGGCGCCGCAAGTGGCGCACAGAATTTCCGTACGTTCCATGCCCAGGCTGTAATCCTTTTTCAAAACTACGGCCTTTTTGTCGATCACATCCCAGTAACTGGGCCAACCGCTTCCGGAATCGTATTTGGTTTCGGAAGAGAACAACTTGCTGCCGCAAGCCACGCAAACATAGACTCCTTTTTGCCAAAAATCGTAATATTTACCGGAAAAAGGTCGCTCGGTGCCTTTTTTTCGGGTGACGGCAAACGCCTCCGGCGAAAGGCAACTTTGCCATTCGGCGTCCGTTTTAAACACTTTGTGGGTTGTTTCCCCGCTTTTCCCCTTGGACATTTCCTGCGCCATTCCTTTCTGCGTCGTTAATGAAAACAAAATAGCCGCCATTGCAATAAATAATGGAAATCGCATGACATCTTCTCCTTTTTATTTTTAAGAACGCAGGATGCGGCCGAATAATTTCACGACGGTTTATTCGTGGTGAAGTGAGTCACCTTTTATCACACCTTTTATCATCAGGCGAATGACCGGATGCTGAGCATCGTTGGAGAACACGTGCACCGTTTTTTGGAACGGCCCGCTATGACCGGCGGTGTGGAAAGTAACTTTAATTTTACCGCTGTCACCCGGAGCAATAACTCCTGAACTCAGGAGAGCTGCCGTGCAGCCTCAGCCGCTTTTTAAGCGGAAAATACGTAAGGTATCGTCGCCGGCGTTACGAAAAACAAAACGATAGGTTAAGGTGGTGTCGTTACCGACCGAACCGAAGTTATGATAAATTTGTGCAAATTTAATAACGGCCTGTGGCCCGTCTTTTGTTTGCAGGGAATCCTGTGCAAGTAAGCCCAAAGGAAGAACGGTTAACAAGGCAAGGACTAAAATAATAGATGCGGTTTTCATCGTGTACACCCTTCGTTTTTATTGAAACGAATCGGAGAAACGGTTTTCAATCCGAAACTTAGGTCCCGGAATTCAACCCTTTTGTTATTTTAAAGCATTTTCCAGGCAAGATCAACCGGAAAAGAGTTAGGGGTCGATTTTTACCCAATCTCTTTTTTTAGTATATTCAGAAAAAGGCTATTGAATGGATTCAACGAAAGGGGCTACCGTGAAAAAACGCACTATTCCTTGGTTATTCGAATCGAGTGTACAAAAATTCAGTCAAAACCCGTTGATATGGGAGAAACGGACGGAACGCTATCGTTATCTAACGTACAAGGAAATGCAGGAGTTGGTGCACCAGTTCGCCGCCGGCCTTCTTAAATTGGGGATTAAAAAAGGCGATCGCATTGCTCTTATTGCCGAAGGACGCACGTATTGGCTGATGAGCGAATTGGGCGTTTTGTACACGGGCGCGGTCAGCGTACCCATTTCGGTCAAAATCAACGAATTATCCGATTTGAAATTTCGTCTGGCCCATTCCGGCTGCCGTATGGTTATGGTTTCGGCCTCGCAGGCCCAAAAAATTGCCCAGGTAAAGCCGGACTTACCCGATCTGGAAAAAGTTATTTTGTTCGACAAGCAGGAAAATTATGAAGAAGACGAAATTTTGGTTGATGAAATTTTAACGCTGGGAAAAGAATTTTTGAGCGAGGCGCAAGGCAAACAAAAATTGGATGAAATTTGGCAATCGGTTGACGAAGATGACTACGCCACGTTAATGTACAGTTCGGGAACCACGGCCGATCCCAAAGGCGTGATTCTTTCGCACAAAAATTACGTGGTTAATGCGCAACAGGCCTTGAGTTCGGTTTTGGACATTCCGCCCTATTACACCACCTTATTAATTTTGCCCTGGGATCATGCCTTTGCTCATACGGTGGGTTTGTACACCTTAATTCACAACGGTGCCAGCATGGCGGCCGTACAAAGCGGACGTAATCAATTGGAGACGCTTAAAAATATTCCCAAAAACATCAAGGAAGTGCGTCCTCACTTTTTGTTGAGCGTACCGGCTTTGGCCAAAAACTTTCGTAAAAACATCGAAAAAGCCATCCGCGAAAAGGGCGAAAAGGCGGAAAAGCTGTTCCAGCATGCCTTGAAAATCGCCTACATTTACAATGCCGAAGGGTGGAACCGGGGACAGGGTTTCCGCAAAGTGTACAAGCCGTTGTACAAATTGTACGATAAGATTTTGTTCCGGAAAATCAAAGAGAACTTCGGCGGCCGTCTGGAATTCTTTATCGGTGGCGGTGCCTATCTGGATATTGAAATGCAGCGCTTTTTTTATGCCATCGGTATTCCCATGTTTCAGGGATACGGCCTTACCGAAGCGGCACCTATCATTTCTTCCAATTCACCCACGCATCATAAACTGGGCAGTTCCGGTAAAGTTCTCAAGGGCATCGAAATTAAAATTTGCGATGAAAACGGAAAAGAATTGCCCATAGGCCAAAAGGGCGAAATCGTGATTAAAGGCGAAAACGTGATGGTAGGCTACTGGAAAAATAAAGAAGCCACGGAAAAAGCCTTGCGTGACGGCTGGCTGCACACCGGCGATTTGGGCTATCTGGACAAGGACGGCTATCTTTACGTTTTAGGCCGGGAAAAGAGTCTGCTTATCGGGAACGACGGTGAAAAATACTCGCCGGAAGGCATTGAAGAAGCTATTATTGATCATTCGCCCTACATCGAGCAAATTATGCTTTACAACAATCAATCGCCTTACACGGTGGCTTTACTGGTGCCCAACAAGGCGGCTTTATTGGATTGGATGCGCAAACACGGTTACACGTGCTTAAGTGAAGAGGGCCAATGTGCCGCTCTTAAATTGTTGGAAAGCGAAATCAGCAAATTCAAACCGGGGGGCAAATTCGAAGGTTTGTTCCCCTCGCGCTGGTTGCCGGCGGCCGTAGCTGTTTTGGGCGAAGGATTTACCGAACAGAACCGCCTGCTTAATTCCACCCTGAAAATGGTGCGCAAGCGCATTGTGGAATATTACAAAAACCGCCTTGATTATTTGTTTACTCCGGAAGCCAAAGATATTTGCAATGCGCAAAATCGTCGTATTATTCAGCGTTTGAGTGTAAAAGGCGAAGAGGCCGACGAATTGGCCCAGCAAACCATACAAAAATAAACGGCAGGTCTCCGGAAAGGTTTTTGGGTCTTAAAAAGATGATTGCTTTTGCCGGAGCGGCTATTAAAAGTTCATGCGCGCGGCGATGAGTTTTTGCAGTGCTTTGGCCGGTTCGTAATCGGGCTTTAAGCTTAGGGCTTTGTTGCAATCGTTTAAGGCCCTGGGGTAATCCATTAAATCGAAATAGGTTAAAGCGCGAATATGATAAGTTTCGTGCTGGTAGCTGTCCGTTTCCAGGGATTTCTGGAAGTCTTCCAGGGCGCGATTGTAATTTTTAAGCATGCGGTAGGTGGAACCGCGGTTGTTTAAGGCGCGTAAATTTTGCGCATCGAACTTGAGGGCACGGTTAAAATCGTTCAGAGCTTTTTCGTAATCCCCCATTACAAAATAGGCCATGCCGCGGTGATTGTAAATGATGGAGCGAATGACCGGTTTAAGACGTTGTTTTAGAATTTGCGTGTAAATTTGAACGGCCGTTTTGTATTGATGCCGGCTGTGTGCCTCCAGCGCTTCGAACAGTTGCTTTTCGATTTTCGAGCGCGAGATGATGCCTGGAGGAATTTCCTGATAGGCCTGCTCCGGCTTTTCTTCCGTGCCGCCGGCCGGTGCTTTGCCGTTGGGGAATGAAATCTTCTCCGTCATGGAAACGTGGCATTTTTCCCGCAGAGCTTGAATTTCTTTTTGGTAATCCCGTATTTCCTGAAAGATGATGTCCGAGAGCGTTAATGTGGCGTTTAGTGAAGCCAATTTGCGTTTAACCGGTTCGTTGAGCATGGAAAAATTGGCTTTGTAAATCAGTTCGTGTTCCACCTCGGCCCAGGCATCCTGTAAAATGGTCCTGAGTTGAACCTCGCAGGTGCGGTCGCTGTAAGGGATAAAGCCTTCGAAATATTTTTCCGGCAATTGCAAAGTCAAATGCACGGCTTCGTAACTGAATTCGGTAACCGCTTTGTGTGCGTGTTTGTGTTCAATTTCCAGCACGGTAAAATTGTCACGCAATATTTTTTCCACCCGTTCCACATCTTCCAAAAAGGGACAAATGATGCGCAAACCGATTAAATCGTTAATGATCAGCGGATCGATGCCTTTTTGCCGATAGCGGATTAATTTTTGGAAGTAGCTTTCAAACGATTTTAAACGGTATTTAATATTGAAATTAATATCGGTTTTCAGCAAAAGTTTGCGAATGTGTTTCTGCAGGCGCATCAGATTTTTTTCGTAGGCAGGCCGATAGCGTTCGTACAGAATGCGTAAGCGCTGGCGTTCGGAAATGGATGGTTTTAAGGAAATGTTGCCGCTCATGGGCACCTCGCAAAAAGTTAATGCCGCTCATTCACATCTAATTTAAAAGAAACAGGCCCAAAAGGGTAATTTTTTTAAAACCTTAACTTGCCTGTTAAGGGCTGCTCTAGGTACAATTTGAATCCCTATTTTTACCCGGAAAGCAAGCTCAGCCCTTTCTTCCTGTTGTCGCATGAGTGACTTTTAACGCGCCGATCCGTTAAAAGATTCGTCCGATCGCTACCGCTCTGAAAGGCCCGCAGGAGACATGATTTTTGCCTGTGATTGAAAAATTTTTAACGTCGAACCGTGCCTCGAATGGTGGCCCGCGGAAATTGTGAACTTTTTTGCTTCGCATCGTTTAACTAAGTAAATTCATGACGATGGAAAGCTCTCTTACGGAGGCCAAATGAAATTATTCCATAAAGAAAGGAGTGTTTGAAATGTTAAACAAAATTGCACTGATTGGCGGTGGGAACATCGGCGGTGTTTTGGCGGCTGAAATTGCCAAACGACGTCTGGCCCGCGAAGTTGCTCTGGTTGATGTCAAAGGGCCGGATATGGCCAAAGGGAAATGCCTGGATATTTCCGAAGGTCGTCCGGTGATCGGAACGGATGTTACCTTGAACGGTTCCAAAACCTACGATGTGATTCAAGATGCCGATCTGGTCATCAATACGGCCGGTGTACCGCGCACGGTTCGTCCGGACGGAACCATTCCCAGCCGCGAAGAATTGTTGACGACCAACCTGAAAATTACCGATGCCGTCAGCGAAGGCATTCAAAAATACTGCCCCAATGCCATGGTTATCTCCATTGCCAATCCTCTGGACGCCATTGTGTATCGTTTGAATGAAAATTTGAAGCCGCCGCGCAGCCGCCTGATCGGCATGGCCGGTGTTCTGGATTCGGCACGCTATCGCTATTTTATCGCCGAAGAAGCGGGTGTGAGCGTGGAAAACGTGGAAGCTCTGGTTCTGGGCGGCCACGGCGATTCCATGGTGCCCATTCGCTCGGCTTGCCGTATTGCCGGTATGCCCGTGGAAAAGTTCATTTCCGAAGAACGTTTGGAAGAAATTGAAAACCGTACGCGTAAAGCCGGCGGTGAAATCGTAAAACTTCTGGGCAGTGGTTCGGCCTTTGTGGCACCGGCCTGGAGTGCGTTGGAAATGGCCGAAGCGATTATCTTCGATAAAAAGAAGATTTTGGCTGCCAGCACCTTGTTGCAAGGCGAATACGGCGTGGACGGCGTATTTATCGGCGTGCCGGTTATTCTCGGTAAAAACGGAATGGAAAAGATTATTGAAATCGATTTGACCGATCGTGAACGCGAATTGTTCAACAAATCCGTGGAAGCCGTACGTAAAACCACCCGCGAAGTGGATGAAATCTTGGCCAAAAATAAATAACAAAGCATTTTGATTACGGACGTTGCCCCGTTAAAAGGCGGCGTCCGTTTTTCTTTTTGGCAGGCTAAATAATCAGGAGGCAAGCCATGGGTAAATTAACCTATTTAAGCCATTCGGCCTGGCTCATCGAAAGCGGGCAACATGTCATTGCCATCGATCCTTTTTTGGAAGGCAACCCGATGGCCAAGGTAAAACCCGCGGACATTAAAGCCGACTACATCATCGTCACCCACGCCCACGGCGATCATTTGGGCGATGCCATTCCGATGGCAAAAGCCTCGGGCGGAACCGTTATTTCCAATTTTGAAATCATCAATTACGTAACCAGTCAGGGGGCCAACGGCCATCCCATGCACATCGGGGGCTCCCACGCCTTTCCTTTCGGAAAAGTCAAATTAACACCGGCCTGGCACGGTTCCTCCTTCCCCGACGGAAGCTACGGCGGCACACCGGCCGGGGTGGTTTTGACCGTTGAAGGTAAAAATATTTACCACACAGGAGATACGGGTCTGTTCATGGACATGCAGCTCATCGGTGAAATGAATCCCATCGACATTTTTTTGGTTAATATCGGCGACAATTTTACCATGGGTATCGATGATGCCGTTAAAGCCGTGGAGTTCGTCAAACCCAAATTGACCATTCCCATGCATTACAAAACATTCGATGTAATCGATGTGGATCCGCAAGAATTTGTGGACAAGGTAAAAGCCAAAGGGTTTGATGTGAAGCTGTTAGGCATCGGCGAAAGTTTTGAATTTTAACGGACAAAAATATCCCGCAGGAACACGCGTTTCCTGTGGGATTTCATATTGTTGCCTGCCGGTCAATCCTGCATTGCAAGCTCACTTTCCTTAAATCCGTTTTCAAGTTGATTAATTAAGGAACCGAAACCCAGCAAGATTGGTATTTACAAAAAAAGCCGTTTTTGAATTTGTTTTGTGGAAAATATTTTTGCAAATTTCCAATCAATATTTGAGAAACGAACCAGAATTAGTTTTAAAAATAAAGACATTGATAGGTTAAAATGACCGATACGGAACTGCAGCAACTGTCGCATGAAATCGTGCATGAAATTTCCGGCAAACGGAATATGCCCATTCAGGCGGTCTTTTACCCCAGCCGATCGTTAAATCACCGTATTAAGATGGAACGGGGGAAAATTCACATTCACATTGCGGAGGCCATGCGTTCGGCGCCGCATGCCATTATTCGCGCTTTGCTCATCATTCTGGTGCTTAAGTTGTACCGGCGTAAAGTCGATCGTCGTTTGTATCGCATCTATCGGGAATATCTGGAAAGCAATGCCCATCAATTGCCGCAACCGCAAAAACGACCGCCTAATGCGCGTTACACCCCCATTGGCACGTATTTTAATTTGAATGACATTTTCGATCGCATGAACCGAACCTATTTCAACGGACAATTGCCCCGCCCGATTTTGGGTTGGAGTTTGCGCAAAGCTTACCGTCGGTTGGGATTTTTTAACAAAGAAAAAAATTTGTTGGTCATCAGCCGCATTTTCGATTCGCCTAAAACACCGCCGTATGTGCTGGAATATTTAATGTACCACGAAATGCTGCATATTGCCATTCCCGTCGTGCATCGCCAGGGGCGCCGAACCGTGCACGGAAAGACCTTCCGGCAGCGGGAACGTGAATTTCCGCATTATGAGCGGGTGCAAGCCTGGCTCAATAAAAATCTGCCCAAATTGTAAGCTGAGCAAATGGCTTCAATGTTCTTTTTAAGCCCATACCGGGAAAATAAAGTGCCGATGGGATTTTCAAATACGATTGTTTTTAACGGATTCCGTGCGAATATTGCCGGAACAACCGAAATTTCGCTTGAATTGGCAAAGTGATTTTAGTATTTTTAACGACTTATAGTTAGGAAAATGCCTTGTACCATTAACGAGCTTTCAAAAAGGAGGCACACGTGAAAATTTTTCAAACGGATCATATTCGTAATGTTGGTTTGGGAGGACATGGAGGCAGCGGTAAAACCATCTTATTCGAGGCACTGCTCTTCAATTTAAAAGAAATTAATCGCATCGGGTCGGTGGAGCAGGGAAGTACGGTTTCCGATTACAATCCCGATGAGATCGAGCGTCAAATTTCGATCAGTTCATCTCTTGGCCATGGTATTTGGAAAGATCATAAAATCAATTTGATCGACACTCCGGGTTATTCCGACTTTTTCGGTGAAGTAGTCGGTGCGATGCGTGTGGTGGACACCATGTTCATCGTTGTTTCCGCTACCTCGGGAGTGGAAGTGGGCACCGAACAGGTGTGGTCCGAAGCAGCCAAGCAGGGTGTTCCCCGATTTATCGTCATTAATAAACTGGATCGCGAAAATATTGATTTTGACAATATCGTTCAGGGTCTGGAAGAGAGTTTCGGGCATCAGGTGGTTCTGGCTCAATTTCCCGTGGAAACCGGTCCGAATTTCGATAGCATTATCGATTTGTTCCGCATGAAAATGTTAAAGTTTGCCAAAGACGGCAGCGGAAATTACACGGAAGAAGCCATTCCGGCCGAATTGCAGGAAAAGGCCAACGAATTGCATCTGAAATTGGTGGAAGCCGTGGCCGAAAGTGACGATACGTTAATGGAAAAGTATTTTGAAGCCGGAGAGTTGAGCGAAGACGAATTCAAGTCCGGTTTGAAAAAAGCCGTGGCGGCCGATGCTATTTTTCCCATCTTTTGTACTTCGGCGACGGCCAATGTGGGTGTCAAACGTCTGTTGGACATCATCGTTAATTTTGTGCCGGCACCCAACGAACGCGGTGAAATTAAAACGGAAGACGGAAAATCGTTAAAAGTCGATCCCAACGGACCGGTGGCTGCACTGGTCTTTAAAACCGTGTCCGAACAGCACATGGGGGAACTGTCGTTTTTTAAGGTTTTCTCCGGAACCCTGAAAGTGGGCGATGATGTGGTCAATACCAGAGACGGGCATTCCGAACGTATCGGCCAGATTTTCGTATTGAACGGTAAAAACAAAAAAAGCGTGGATGCCGTACCGGCCGGTGATATTGCCGCTGTGGTGAAGCTGAAAGATACCCATACCGGCGATACGCTTTGCGCCAAAGGTCAAAACATTAAATTCCCTAAAATCGATTTTCCGGAACCGATAATTCGTACGGCCATCAAACCCAAGGCCAAGGGTGACGAAGAAAAAATCAGTAACGGTTTGCATCTGTTACACGAAGAAGATCCCACCTTTCTCTATTATCAGGACGCCGAACTGCATCAAACCATCGTTTCAGGCCAGGGCGAATTGCATCTGCAAATCATTTTGAAACGCTTACACCAAAAATTTAACGTGGAAGTGGAAGAGGAAGAGCCCAAAATTCCCTATCGCGAAACCATTCGTAAAACGGCGACCGCTCAGGGCAAATTCAAAAAACAAACCGGCGGACGCGGCCAATACGGCGATTGCCATTTGCGCCTGGAACCCATGGAACGCGGTTCCAAGTTCGAATTCTTAGATGAAATCGTAGGCGGTGTGATTCCCGGAAAATTCATTCCGGCGGTGGAAAAAGGTGTGATCGAGACCATGGAAAAAGGCGTTTTGGCCGGCTACCCCGTTGTGGATGTGCGGGTTGCGGTGTACGATGGCAGCTACCACACGGTGGATTCTTCGGAAATGGCTTTTAAGGTCGCCGCGGCCATGGCCTTCAAAAAGGCTTTCATGGATGCCAATCCGGTTATTCTGGAACCGATTTACAATATCGAAGTGCGCGTTCCCGATGAGTACATGGGGGATGTCATGGGGGATATCAGCAGTCGCCGCGGACGCATTATCGGTATGGATCGCGACGGGCGGTTTCAGGTGATTAAGGCGCAGGTGCCTTTGGCCGAGTTGTACCGCTATTCCACGGCTTTGCGTTCCTTAACGCAAGGACGGGGAATTCACAAACGGTCATTTTCGCATTACGAAGAAGTCCCCTCCGATATCGCTCAAAAGATCATCGAAGCTTCCAAAAAGGAACAGGAAGAAAGTTAATTAACAAACGGAATTGCCATGAAATAGTGATGCACATAAAGCCCAATGCCTCCCTTTGGTGTTGGGCTTTCTTTATGTTAAATAGCGAGGTCAAGCGGCATGGAACACTTGTGGGCGCCCTGGCGCATGCAATACATTGAAAATGAAATCGACAAAACCGACGGTTGTATTTTTTGTGAATTTCCCAAAGCCAATGCAGACGAAAAATACCTCATCCCGTACCGTTCGCACAAATGTTTTGTTATTTTGAACAAATTCCCTTACAACAACGGCCATGTAATGGTGGTGCCGTACATGCACACGGGAAATTTCACCGCCTTACCGGCCGACGTTTTGCTGGATTTGCAGCAGACCATTCAAAAAACGATTCAAGTGATGCAAAACATCATGCACCCGCACGGCTTTAATGTGGGCATGAATATTGGTCGAACGGCCGGGGCGGGCATTGACGAACATTTGCATTTTCACATTGTGCCCCGTTGGGACGGCGATACGAATTTTATGCCCATTTTGGCAAATACCAAAGTGGTTTCCGAGAGCCTTGAGGCGACCTTTAAAAAATTTAAAAACGAATTTGAACGCTTGTTTGTCAGGTAGAAAGGCCTGTTCATGCGATTGTACCTGAAAAATATCGCTCATCTTTACACGCCCGATGTGCAGGCGGCTTACGGTACCGTCCGGGAACTCCGTCAGGTGAATTTGCTCATCGAAGACGGCCTGATTACGGCAATTACACCTTCCGCAAAGGGTGCTTCCGAACCTCAGGCCGATCAAACCTACGATTTAAGCGGCCGTACGCTTTTACCCGGATTTATTGATGCTCATACGCATCCCGTATTTTGGAAAACGCGGGAAGACGAATTCATTATGCGTATTCAGGGCAAAAGCTACGAAGAAATTGCCGCTGCCGGAGGGGGCATTCGTAACAGTGTACGGGCCTTTCGCCAGGCCGATAAACAGGCTATCAAGGAAGTAACCCGAGAGCGACTCAAACCATTTCTGCAATTCGGTGTTACGACCATTGAAGCCAAAAGCGGTTACGGCCTGTCCACGGCCGATGAGCTGAAAGCTCTGGAGATTATTAACGAATTAAACGACGAGCAGCCTCTAAATTTGATTCCCACATTTCTGGGCGCTCACGAAGTGCCGGATGAATATCAGAATGATCGACAGGCTTATGTGGATTTGGTTTGCAAGGAAATGATTCCGCTGATTGCCGAACGTAAACTGGCCCGCTATTGCGATGTGTTTTGCGAAGAAGGCGTTTTTACGGTCGAAGAAAGCCGCCGTATTTTACGCACGGCACAGGAATACGGATTGCAGGCCCGCATCCATGCCGATGAACTTTCGGCCTTTGGCGGGGCGGAATTGGCGGCCGAGCTTGGTGCCGTCACCGCCGATCATCTGGTAAAAATTTCCGATGCCGGAATTACCGCTCTGGCCGAACACGGGGTTATTCCCGTGTTGTTGCCGGGTACGACTTTCTTTTTGGGCAAAGATCAATATGCGCCGGCTCGTAAAATGATCGAAGCTGGCTGTGCGGTTGCCGTTTCTACGGATTTTAATCCGGGCAGCTCGACCACTCAGAACCTGCAACTGATGTGGACCATTGCCGCTCTGAAGTTAAAAATGCTGCCCGGGGAGTTGTTGTGGGCCACGACCTACATTCCGGCTAAATCACTCCAGTTGCACGATCGATTGGGCTCCATCGAAATTGGAAAGCAGGCGGACCTAATTGTTTTGGATGTTCCCAATCTCAATTATTTACCCTATCATTACGGCCTTAACCACACGGTGATGACAATTAAAAAAGGGCAAGTGGTTTATTCCCGTCCGTAGATAAAAAAACAAACGTTCACCTGCCTCTTCATGATTCGTGACCGGAAGATTTTTAGCGCTTGGGCGCTGCATTTCTTTGCGCGGCAAAAATCACTTCCGGAATTCTGCGAACTGTAAACTTCGCTGCCGCCAACCGTGTCCGGCTGCGAACATCGCTTATGCCCCCCGTGATGAATAAGCAAATCTTAAGAAAAATAAAAAAGAGAAATTTATTTGACATAGGGCACATTATTTTTTAAAATCCGTGTTACTATTGATAGTAACAATTACTATTGAAAGAAACAAATGGATCGTAATTTAAAAGAAATAAGTCAATTTTTGGCCGAAAATGACGATCAAAAAGAGATATTGCGCTTTATGAAAAGTTTATTTACGCCGGCCGAACTCAAATCCATTGCCTCCCGATGGCAAATTGTTAAGTTGCTGGATCAGGGAGTGCCGCAGCGTAAAATCGCCAAGGATTTACATCTCAGTTTGTGTAAAATTACGCGCGGTTCCAAAGAATTGAAGAAGCGCAATTCCATATTAAAAAAGGCGATTCGACAATTTTAATATCATAAAACCCAAGGATGATCATTTAAATGTTTAAGGAGGTTTAATGCAAATCAAAGTGTATTTAAGCGAAGACGAGATGCCGAGACAATGGTACAATTTGGCAGCCGATCTGCCCACCCCGTTGCCGCCGCCTCTCGGGCCGGACGGAAAGCCGGTTAGCCCCGACATGTTAGCTCCGGTTTTTCCCATGAATTTAATTGAGCAGGAAGTCAGTCAGGAACGCTGGATCGATATTCCGGAAGAAGTGCTGCAGTTGCTGTATCGCTGGAGGCCGTCGCCGTTGCATCGTGCCTATGCCCTGGAAAAATACTTAGGCACACCGGCTAAAATTTATTTTAAAAACGAAAGTGTTTCGCCTCCGGGCAGCCACAAACCGAATACGGCCGTGCCGCAGGCCTGGTACAACAAACAATTCGGTACTAAAAAATTGACGACCGAAACCGGAGCCGGGCAGTGGGGCAGTGCTCTTTCCTTTGCCGGTGCTTTGGTCGGTTTGGAAGTGAAAGTGTACATGGTGCGCATCAGTTTCGATCAGAAGCCCTTCCGTAAAATAATGATGGAGACCTGGGGCGGAAAATGTGTGCCCAGTCCCAGTCCCTACACCGAAGCCGGGCGCAAAATTCTGGAAGAAATGCCCGACACGCCGGGCAGTCTGGGCATTGCCATTAGCGAAGCCATCGAAGAGGCGGTCAGCGATCCTTCCGGGAAAACCAAATATGCCTTGGGTAGTGTGCTGAATCACGTTATGTTGCATCAAACCATTATCGGTTTGGAAGCCAAAAAGCAGTTGGAAAAAATCGGTGAGAAAAAAGTGGATGTGGTCATCGGCTGTGCCGGTGGCGGCAGTAATTTTGCCGGTTTATCTTTCCCCTTCATGTACGACAAAATCAACGGGGCGCAGATCGATATTATTCCCGTGGAACCCGCGTCCTGCCCGACCATGACCCGGGCTCCGTACAAATACGATTTTGGGGATGTGGCCAAGATGACTCCCATGTTGCCCATGCACACTCTGGGGCACGGTTTCATTCCGCCGCCCATCCATGCCGGTGGTTTGCGCTATCACGGAATGGCCCCGTTGGTCAGCGGAGCTATTCAGGATGGTTTAGCCACACCGCGCGCCCTGCATCAACTGGAATGCTACGAAGCGGCCGTAACTTTTGCCCGCACCGAAGGCATTATTGTAGCGCCGGAAACCAGCCATGCCGTTGCCGCCGCTATTCAGGAGGCCAAAAAGGCCAAGGAAGAGGGCAAAGAGAAAGTCATTTTATTTAACCTTAGCGGTCACGGATTAATGGACTTAACGGGTTACGAAAAATATTTTGCCGGCGAACTGCACGATTATGCTTTACCGGAAGACGATCTTAAAAAATATCAGGAAGAAATCGCCGATTTGCCCACCGTACCGACGGCTAAATAAAATGAAAGTATTTATTCCGCGGATGTACGCATCCGCGGAATGTTTTTAATTTCGGGAGTGTAAAACATGGAAGAAAAAATGTCGATCGAGGCATTTGACAAGGAAGAATTGTATTGCAGAAAGTTGGGGCATCATCTTACGTTTGATTATTGCCGTAAAGAGCATAACGGGCTGCCCTGTCCCAAAATTCGTGATTGCTGGTTCGAGAAAATGGATATTGATGACTTCCTGAGTAAAAATTATGAAGCTAAGGATATCGCCTACCTATTTGAACCGCCCAAGCCCAAAATTACATCATTATTTGAAATCATCCAGAAAGCGCAATCCGCCCGCAAAAATTCCTAAGCTTTTGGATGTAAAAACTGTTCAGCCGCGGATGCGTGCAGATTTTTATCTCGCGCAGATTGCGCAGATAAACGCAGATGATATTATTTTGCAATTCTTTCTGCGGGATCAGCGCGAGAATTTTTTTAGCCACTGATTTACACTGATACGCACCGATTTCTTTTCTAAAGAAATCATTCGTTTTCATTCAAGCATTGGTGGCCGTTCCCGGGCGCCAAGCCACAGAGCAGAACCTATTAAACCATTCAACCATTCACCTACTTCGCCACTGTTTTTTATCTCACGCAGATTTCGCAGATAAACGCA
>CAZHIZ010000082.1:0-3082 GCA_964532875.1 uncultured Caldithrix sp.
ACACAAAAGGTGCCATCTCCCGGAAATTATTCTTGCGGTACTAAGGCTTGCAAAAGTTCCGTTCGCCATTGATTGCTCTGCGCATCGTAAGCCCCGAATCCCGAGCAAAATTCCCAATAGGCCCAGCTAAATCCGTTTCGTTCGGCTTCCCGGGCCACAAAGGAAGTCCAGCGTACCCGCGAATCCATGTCGGCCCGACTGTAGGCACCGAATTCGCCCAAAAACACCGGGACATGATGCGCCATGGCCCAATTGCGTACCTTTTGAAAATCATCTCGAATGGCTTGTTGTTCCCCGGGACTTCCCTGCCATTGGGTGCCCAACCAGGCATCGCTACCGGAAACCCAGGGCGCACCCTGATGCGTAAAATTAAACGGCGAATAATAATGAAAAGTTAAAATCAAAAGCGAATCGTTCGGGAGTTGCAGTTGATTCAACGAACCGGGTCCACCCCAATTGGCCGTTCCAATGATTACCGCGCGTTTGGGATTACTCTTTCGAATAATCTGCAAAGCCTCCGCGGCATATTCATTCCACAGTTCCGGCGTCAATTGATCATGCGGTTCGTTTAAAATTTCGAAGATGAGCTGCGGACTAAAATTTTTGTAATGTGCGGCTATTTGGAACCAGAGTGAAAGAAACCGCTCTTTTTGCATTTCGGGATGCGCAAAAATTTCTTCGTAATGGTGCATGTCGATGATGGCCGTTAATCCGTTTTTCAAGGCCTGGCGAACGGCCCAATCCACCCGTTCAAAAAAAGCACGATCAATAGGATAGCTGTTATTATTTGCGGCATGAGCCGACCAGCGGATGGGAATGCGCACGGAATTGAATCCCGCCTGAGCGATTGTCGTAAAATAACTTTCTTGCAACACAACGCCCCAATCCCCTTCGTTCGGGGCATCGAGAGCGTTTCCCAAATTAATACCGCGGCCGATCTGCACATTGGCTGTTTGCGCATCGGGCCAGGTTACCTTTTCTTTTTGCGAAGCCTTTGCCGTGGGACTGGAGCAACTCATACCCCAAAGAACAGGGAAAATCAACCAAATCCATTTGTATTTTATCATTGGAATCCGCCTTTTTCTTAACCGGCATGCGCCCCTAACAACAATCCGTTGTTAGCAAAATTTACTTTTCAATGCCGGCAAAACCGACAATCTACGCCTTGTTAATCCACAATACGAAACGTCTTTTGCAAATCGCCCACCTGAACTTTAAACACACCGGGCTCAACGACCCATTGGTTTCGGGCATTCACAAAGGCAAAATCATCCGGTCGCAGCACAAAGCGTATTGTTTGGCTTTCTCCGGGTTTTAGCGGAATTTTGGCAAACCGTTTCAATCGTTTAACCGGCGGAGTCACGGAACGCACCAGGTCACTTAAATACAACAGCACGGCTTCTTTGCCTGCCATTTTACCCGTATTGGTTACGTTTACCGAAACGGTAAGCGTTTCATCGGCCCGAATTTGATTTTTGCTCAGTTCCAACTGGCTGTATTTAAACGTGCTGTAGCTCAGGCCATAACCAAAGGGCCATTGCGGGTTGTAACGATTCAAATCGTAATTTTCGTTGTATTTATGGTCGTAACACATCAAATCGTTCACGTATCGGGGATATGAAAACGGCAACCGCCCCGAAGGATTCACATCACCGAATAAAATATCGGCAATGGCTTTAGCGCCCTGGGGCCCGGGTAAATAGGCCATCAACACGGCGTTTACCTTATCTACCACCGAATTGACAATACGAGGACGTCCTTCCAACAGCACCATGACAACCGGCTTGCCGCTTTGCGTCAAAGCCTGAACCAACTGCAACTGGGCACGGGACAGGGTTAAATCGTTGATATTGCCGGGCGTTTCACAATAGGAATCTTCACCCACACACACCACGATGGCATCCACTTGACCAGCCGCCTGCAGGGCCCTGTCGAGATTGGTTAAACGTTTAAAATTCGCTCCCTGAACATAAACCACATTTTGTGCTCCGATTTTTTGCCGCAAGGCCTGAACAACGGTTTGATCGGATGAGGGATAATATTGCGTTTCATTGCCCTGCCAGGTGTAACTCCATCCCCCGTTTAAAGCCGGTTTGTAATCGGCCGCCGGCCCGGTAACCAAAATACGCATGGTCTTTTTTAAGGGGAGTATTCCGTCTTTGTTTTTTAAAAGCGTAAGGGCTTCGCGGGCGGCTTTAAGACTCACCTTTTTGTGCCCGTTGCTACCGATTAGATTCAGACGCTCCTTGTGCGGGTAAGGATCGTCAAAGAGGCCCAGGGCCGCCTTAAGCCGTAAAATGCGCCGCACCGATTGATCGATACGACTTTCCGGGATGGTCCCTTCCCGAACCAATTCCAGCAAATAACGGGCAAAAGAGAAATCGAACGGAACCATGCTCATATCCAGCCCGGCCTGTACGGCCATGCGCACGGCCTCTTTGGGAGATTGGGCCACATGATCCCGTTTGTACAGATTAATAACATCCGCCCAATCGCTGACCACCAATCCTTTAAATCCCCATTCGTCACGCAGCACTTTTTTTAACAGAAACGCATTGGCATGGGTAGGAATCCCGTTTACTTCGCCCGAATTGACCATTACGGTAAGCACGCCGGCTTTCACGGCTTCGTGAAAGGGCGGTAAGAACAATTCGCGCATGATACGTTCGGGAATCCAGGCCGGTGTGCGATCGTGCCCGGAAAGCGGCACACTGTACCCGGCATAGTGCTTCATGCAGGCCGCCACCCGATCCGGTCTGGAGACATCCCTGTCTTCTCCTTGTAGCCCCAGAATGTATTCCCTGCCCAACACGCTGCAAAGGTAGGAATCTTCCCCGTAGGTTTCCCACATTCTGGGCCACAGAGGTTGGCGTCCCAGCCCCAAAACCGGATTAAAGTTCCAAGGGATACCGGCCGCCCGCGTTTCCAGAGCGGTGATGCGGCCTTCCTGACGAACCAGATCCTTATTAAACGTGGCCGCCATGGCAATACTTTGCGGAAAAAGCGTCGCTTCGCTAATGTAATTGGCCCCGTGAATGGCATCGATGCCGTAAAGAATGGGAATGCCCAAACGCGTTTCTTT
>CAZHIZ010000082.1:3182-14406 GCA_964532875.1 uncultured Caldithrix sp.
AAGATCGGGCCGGTCTTGCTGAATTTCATGGTGTCTTTCTCCTAAAATCCGATTGAATCGCTCGATTTGATTTTAACGCTCGGGCATGACTTTGCAACCTGGCAAATTCGGCGTTGGTTAATAATAGGCCCACCCTTCCCTGCGCGAACAAGGATGGGGTCACGGGCGGGCCCTGTTAATTTTTTGTCCGAGTCGAATCCGGTAGCAATTTGTGTCCGTAATCCAGCTTATTATGGGTTGTCACCTGCGGGAACGAGGGCACCACTACCGGAAAGGCCTGATTCGGTTGCAAGGCAAACATGTCGATCCGCGTGAGACGAATCTTCTCAAACGCATCGGTATTGATGAAAATTCGGTCGTTGTATTTTTGTCGTAGTTTGGCTATGTAGGGGTCCAGATAGTCGCGAATAATATCGTTCATCTTTTTACCTTTGACCCCCAAAAAATCCAGATACTTCTTTTTCTGGTACAAGGCTAACAAATTGTCGCGCCACATCATCACATTGCGCTGAACTTCGGGAATGCGATCATACCCGCGGCGATAAGCCTCTTTGGTCAAATAACCGTCACGCACCATATCCACAATGGCCATCTTAAATTGTTGGGCAAATTTATTCTGCGGGAATTTCTTCTTACGGAAAACCAAAGGATGGCGCAACAATTCGTCTTCAAATCGGGCCACGGTCCACGTTTTACCGTCGATCGTAAAAAAAGGCTGTTGGGCAATGCGCTTCAATTTTGCCTGTGCGTCGTCACGAATCATCAGTTCGTTATCTTTGTTCCAGAATTTTTTATTGAATTGCGCTTTCTTTTCCTTTGGAGTTTTGTAATACTCCGGGCCGAAAATAGAGACCATCTCCTTAAACACCGGCGGATTGAAACGCAAGGTTTTACCGTGCATCATTTTGCCGATAAATTTCCGGTAGCGAATCAGGGCATGCCGCTCCGTTAATTTCTCTTTGACTGTTTGCAAACGATCCCTTTGTTGCCGATCGGAAAAAGCCGGTACATCCGTCCAGCCGTCAATGCCCAAAAACATGAGGTTATCCCGGTCGATTTTCAGAGGCCCGAGAATTTGTCCTTTTCGCAACCCGGGTGAAAATAGGGTTTTGTTGATGATTTCCGGTTCTTCCGCTTCGAAGTTAATTTCCCGTCGGGCTACGTTTCCTTTGGGTGAAAGACGAACGGCCAGCGTATCGAACGGAATGCCTTTACTCAACAAATGGCTGATCTCATTCGCCGCCTGTTGATTGGGACAATTGATGAACGATACGCGATACGTGCGTCCGGCCAGACGATAGGTACTATTAATCTCGGCCGTGTCCAGATGAACGGGCTTTTGCGCTACCTGGTAAAAAAGCCATTGCCGCATGGCCTGTTCTTTGCGCCCTTCGATGTACTGCTGAAATTCATGATTTCGCGTTAGCTCATTATCGCGACCGGCTTCCAGAGCCAATAATTTTTCGGCAATGAGCGAATTCAAAATAATTTTGCGATGAATGTAATTATCGCCGCGACAATAAGCCGGGCGGATCGTGTATTCCGCCCGACGAATGAATTCGTTTACCGAAATCGTCTTGTCGCCAACCCGTGCTAAAATGGTTTCCCGCGAAAGCGGTTCCTTTTTAGAACAGCTCAGCAGTAACAATAAAGCAACAATAAAAGCTAAAACTCGTTTGTTCTTAAACATGCCTGTCATCCGTTAAAAAAGAATACCGATGGAATAGCTGTGCACACTGCCCAAAATACCCACATCGCGATAGGCATAGTCCACTTTCAGGCTCATGTTGTTCATTAAATATTTAACCATGCCCAGGCCCACGGTAAAGCCGTATTGCGATTCCGGCATAAACAAGCCTTTGTAACCGGCACGTAAATAAAATTCACCGGTCTGGGGAATTTTAAAGGCGTACTGGCCGCCGATATTAACCGATTCGGCATTATTATTGGGATGCAAGGCATTAACTTCAACGGTTAATACATGATGCTCCATTTTGATCACATCCAGCGAGGTACCGATGCGAAAAATCAGCGGCAACTCCCAGTACGACATGCGGTATTGTCCCGGCACATCTTTGTAATTTCCGTTTTCATTGGGCAAAGGATCGATGGGATAAACCAAATCGATTCCGTCGTAGCGCATGCGCGTTCCGTAGTTAGCAATGCTCATACCGATGCGTAAGCCGTCCGAGCGCTTGCCCGTTGTGGAGAAAAATTTGGTTTGCACCATAACCCCCAGGTCCACCGCCATGGCCGAAGCCGAAACGTGCCAAATTTTGGAGGTAATGTATTTGGCCGTTGCCCCGAAGGAAAACCAATTGGTCAATTGACGGGCATACGTAATGCCGAAAGCATATTCGTCGGCGCTGTACATTTCGCCCGTACCTTCCTGCGCATCCATATTGGTCACCGGAATATTTCCGTAACCGGCATGAATAATGTGCAATCCCAAACTCCCGATACCCGGAATGCGGATGCCCGTGGCTACAAAGGCTGTGGAGATATCCGCCACCCACGGCTGGTAGGCAAAAATAGCCTCGTTTTTAGAGATAAAAGCCAAACCGGCCGGATTCCAATAAATGGCCGACACGTTTTTAACGGAACTGACGCAGGCATCTCCCATGGCAATACCGGAAGTTCCGTAACCGATTTCCAGGAAATTGGCTGCGGTGGTTCCTACCCGATGCGGCTTTTGGGCCAACGCTACCGCAACCGTTAAAAAAACCGCAATTGCTGTTTTAATTTTATTTCTCATTCTCTGGGCTCCGTTTAATGTTTCCAATTTATGCCGATTTGCCTTATTTAATCACGGCAAATTTTCCGATTTTTTCATCGCCGGTTTTTAGCGATTTGACGTAATAAATGTACATTCCGGCGGCAATATCCAAACCTTCGCGTGACTTTAAATCCCAATGCACGATGCCGTTATCCGGAGGATTATCCACGTCAATTACATCTACCAGCACACCACTGACCGTGAATATTTTGATCTGACAATGGGCCGGAATGTGGGTGAACATGATACGCCTTCTCTGATTGAGAAAGGGATTGGCCACAGCCGGTTCCATGGCATTGGTGGCAATGTAGGGATTGGGAACCACTTTGATTTTGTCCATGCTTGTCTTCAATTCGGCCGTGTTCAAATCTCCTTCCGGCTGGACCGTAAAGGTAATGGAATCGGTTTTCCAGAAGGGACGTTTGTGAAAAATCCGGTACACATCATCGGCTTTGGGCAAGGTGCTGCTATCGGCCATGGAAAAATCGAAGGAAAAAGCGGTAGCCGCCCAACGGTTTTTAGTATTCAATGCACCCACCAAAATGCGATCTTCCAGAATATCGAATTTACGGTTATGGTTACGATCTTCAACAACCATATCCATTTTCAGATAGTTTCCGGCGGAATCCGTAAAGGTTTTGTTGAGCACGTAAAAACTAAAGTTTTGATGGAAAAGCAAATGGGTGCGATTGATGCGTTCGCCCTGTTCGTCCCGAATATGTTGACTACGCACCTGCCCCACGTAAGCCGAATCGTTATTAGTAAAAACGATATCGTAATCCCAGGGCATGTACATTTTATCCGAAGCGGCCGGGTAAATGGTGATCGGAGCATTACCCTTTAGCCAGCCCGAATGTACCGCATCATAACTGGCGGTTTCATTCTCGAACCTTAAATTCAAACGCATGCCGTCAAAAATGTCCGTGTGAATATCTTTACCGGCCTTAAATGTCCAATAGTCAAGCGTATCGTGGTACACTAAATTTCCGTAAGCAAAATGATCGGGATTTTCTTCGTAAACCAACTTGTGACCGTCGCTTAAATCGAAAATTTGCAAGCCGTCGTTCGTGTAATACAGGCCGTATTCGTAGTCGGGAATGTTGCCCAGCGTATCTTGTAAAAATTTTACGGCATACGTATGACCGATTTTCAAACTCTTACGCGCCAGAATTTCGGCCTTAACCCGATCGGTACCGATGACCGCCTGATTTTCCTCCTGATCGACGGAAGGCGGCACATAGCCGGCGGCCATCTGATGCGGCGTTACCACGGCCACATTGGGCCCGATGGCCAGACTGCCGTTTTCCAGACGCCGAATATTTTCCGATTCATCCAACTCGATGATGATGTTGTTTTCGGAAGGCGCAATACCGGGGCCGATATCGGGGGCACCGTAATCGTAAGCCACCAGGGCATAATAATAAGTGCGGCCGTTTTGCACATTATTATCGACAAAATGGTGCACAATTCCCGAATCGTAGCCTAAATTGTATTCGATTCCGTTGATGGCACCCCAGTTGGCAAAACCTTTCTTCCCGTCCTTTAAGTCACATTGAAAAATCGGTTTCATGTAAGTGGGCGTGCCGAAACCGTCGGTAATGATTTGCGGATCGGACATTTTTTTATCGGTCGCCCTAAACAACTTGTAGCCTTCGAAATCGTTAATATTGCCCATAAAGGGATCGCGGGTTTTGGTATCGGAAATATTATCCCAGGTTAATACCACTTTCCCGTCCATGGCGGTTGCCGTTAAAGTCGGCATTTTAGGCGGTTGGGCAAAACGATAATCTTTCTCGTAAATGATCTGTACGATGCGCTTTTTCTCGTACAGAGCCGGTGCGGAATGATCTTCGGAATTCAATCCTTCCAGCGCATCATACGAATGCAACTCCGACATGGAAATGCGTTCTTCATGCCCCTGATACAAGGGGAAAATTCCCGAAGCAAACGTTTCGATCAGATTGGAAATATTACCCAGATACTCCACCAAACTATCCTGACCGATTAATTCCCACATGGATTCGTCGTTGCGGAACCAATGGGTGTAGGGCGGTTTGTGCTGGGGTACCGGGAACATGTAAAACGAGGTCAAACCTAACATATCCGATTCGCTGACGTCGGTGGCATTGTAGTTCGGTTCGCAACCGTAGCCCTGTTTGTAATCGGGTTTGTGGTTACACTCGCCTTCATCCGGCCCTCTGTAGTTCAATTCCGTCGGGCCCACGCCATCCAATCCCACGTCGTCTCCGGCAAATTCGTTGGCTTCGTAAATGCCGTCACCGTTGGCATCGATACCGTCTTCCCAATCCTGATCTTCATCGCTGGACCAGTGTTCGTGCAAATCGTCCATGGTCAAATGGTAGAAATCGAGAAACTCCTGCAAATTGGCAATACCGTCGGTCGGGCCGATCAACTGTCCGGCCGTTTCGTTATTACGCTTTTCATCCACAAGCCCGTCCTGATCGTTGTCGATTCCGTCGTAAGGGATACCGGGCGATTCCAGATAGGCAAAGCCCATGGTACCCGTGGGTAAACCGGCCAGGCCTTTGCCGTCCCGATCCCAGGAATAGGCCATATCGATTTTGGTATCGAAATAACCCAATTCGTCATCCGATTCACCGCCGATGCCGTTATCCACCCAATAGCCAAAAACCATTTGCGGCAGATCGTAATCGGAAATATTGGCAATATTGTATTCCCAAAAAATCGCATCACGCGCCTGCGGATTATTCCATTGAAATCCGCGTTGTTCCACACGCACACCGATGCCGCCCCAGGGCATTCCTTTTTGGATGGTTACTTCGGGACGCTTATCGCCGATATGCACCCCCGGACGCGGGTAATATTTAACCTTATCATCCGGGCCCAGGTATTCCTGATCCTGGGCATCATTATCCACAAAATACGTTTCCAGATCGGCGTAAATAACCCCGCGTCCAAATCGTCCGTTCCACTCGCCGGGCCATTTCAATTCGTCCCCGCGAGAAGGCCAACCGGCCGGCGGCCACGACTCCCTGTGGTTGCTCATGGCCGGATATTCGCTCAGTTCGTTAAAATAACCGAATACGGGGTACAGACCCCATTCCACCGTACCGGTAGGATTGGTGTCCATTTCTTCGCGATAACTGGTTTGTAAATAATAGAGCGTCTGCAAGTTCGGATTAGTGGCGATTTCATTGGGATCGGTCACCGGAATGGTATCGTTTTTCAAAAAGACCCGCGCGCCGATTAACAGGGCGATACCGTCCAGCATACGAACGCCTTCGTACGTATTGGGCCAACGCGACCATTGCGAACCGCGATAGCTGGAAGTCCATTTGGCCAATTCGGTCGTATTCTGGAAATACAATAGAATGCGATTCCCCGTCATGTACCCTTCGCGTATGGCTTCGATATCACCGGCAGGATCATCCGGGCCTTCGTACGGTTTTCCCTGTGCCCAGGATTCGCTACTGAATAACAAAAGGAATAAAAGCAAAAAGAATCCTGTATTCTTAAGTATTTTATTCATCGATGCACCTCGTTTAAAAAATAAAACCCAAACCCAATTTCACTAAACGCGGAGCGGAATAAGCCGAAGGATTGTGAATACGGTCTTCGTACGTATTAAAATCGCTCCGATGATTGGCTCGATCGGATTCCTGAATGATCGTTGTGTAGGGCCGGCCGGTTGTGCCGTAAACCCAAACGGGATTCAAGCGATCCAGTAAATTGTAAACCGAAAGTTCCAGTTTGGCTTGAATCTTACCGGCCACCTTAAATTTATAAAAAGCAAACATATCCACGGAGTAAGAGCTGGGCATGTAATCGTTGTTCGGGTACAAGTTAACGCGGGATATGGGATTTACTTCAATCGGTGTCCATGTGTACGGTGTCCCGGAATTGTAATAACCGGTCATGGTTATGCCGTAGTGTTCTTTGTAATAGCCCACGGTGGCGTTAAAGGTATGGCGTTGATCCCAGCTCATGGGGATCAATTTAGCAATGGGGTCCATGCTGGCGCCGGCCCGCGTAAAAGTTTGCAGCGGGTTGTCGGCATTTCCGCGTGTGTATTGCAAGGTGTAATTAACGGCAACCTGAAGCGGCGCTGCGAAATAATCGTATTTCAATTCGATACCGCGCGCGTTGCCATAGTCTTTATTCGTGTACAATCCGTATTCGATTTGATTGTAAGTGGAAATAATTTTCGTACTCAGTAAATCGTAAATATCACGATAAAACAAATTGATTTCCAGCCCCATATTCTTGATCAATTCCTGCCACAAGCCGATTTCGTACTGTACCGTTTTTTGGGCCTTGATTTGGGCATTACCCATGGTCGTAGAATAATCGCTTGGCGGTACCTGAAACGAATGGTTGGTGTACAGGGCATACATGGGCGGCATCTGGAAGAAATGGCCGTAACTAAAATGCAAAACGGCACGCTTACCCAATTGATAGGCCAATCCCAGGCGCGGGCTAACCTGCATTTTCAAATCCGCTTTAGGGTAGTGCGACATGCGCACCGGGTCCGGAATGGGATTGCCTTTATCGTCCAGAATCAACTGGCCGTTTTCATCCTTCAAATAAAAATTCAATTGATTGGCCGGATTACGCAATTGCGAAGGATAACGCGAATTGGGATCAAACAAGTCGAAACGCACACCGGCATTAATCACCAGATCTTCGTATTCCATTTTGTCTTGAATGTAGGCGGAAAAAGCACGCGGTTTGACATGATAAATATCGGAATACACAGAATTATCCGGGAAAATAACGGGATGATAATTGTAATATACCCGATGGCCGTCTTCACCGTAATAATATTGGCCGAGCTCCTCCTCGGTCATGGTCGTATCATGCCGAACCGGTGTGTCCTGATTTTTAAGGTCGTACATGGTGTACAAAAAACCGCTTTTCAAAGAATGATGGGAGGTAACCTGCCAGGTAATGTCAAATTTAATATTATTTTCATCCTGCCAGTTCTCGTAGTGATCTTTCATTTGCCCGCCCGTGTAAAATCCGGTCTCGGCAATATTCCCGTGAAACGCATCGTACACGTAGCCCGAGTCCAGCGGATTTTTAAACAAATAAAACCCGTAATAACTGTTCAAGCGGGAAATTTTCAATTCGTAAAAGGCACTGTTGGACAGGGCATGATTCAATAAAAGGGCAAACATGTCCGATTTGCGATGATGTTTGGCCTGACCGTCGGGATCGTATTTGTAGGCATGATCGTAGGATTTCCATTGATCCCGGTTTCCCACGTACAAAAAGGATAATTTGATTCTTTTGGTTAATTGGGCTGATATTTTACCCAATGCCGAAAAATTGATTGCGCTATTCATCGGAACGTATTTGTTATCGCCCGTATGTTCGGAGTACCATTCCGTTGAATCCGTTGAAGTAAAATCACTAAAATCATTGACACGAAAACGCCGAATGCCGTTCAAATGGTTTTTGTTGTTTTGGTAGCGGAAATTGGCGAAATAATGAATGCGCTGTTTTAAAATGGGCCCGCTAATCTGCAATTTGTAATCTTGATTTCGATTGATTTCACTGTCTTTCAATCCGATAAAAATCTCTTTATGACTGGTGTAGTAATTGGCCAAATAATTAAAAAAATTCATTTGGAATTGATCGCCACCGTCTTTGATAATGGCATTAACCACTCCGCTCATGGCGCGTCCGTATTCCGCATTAAAGGTACCCGTAATAATTTCCACATCCTGAACCGATTCCGTCTCCACGTCCACACGGCGCCCTTCGCCGCCAATGGCGTCATCCACCTGCATGCCGTCGATCATGTAAGAGACTTCGTCACTGCGTCCCCCGCGAAAATGGCCCTTCACCACGCCGGCCTGCAATCCGACCACCTGATTTAAATTTTCAACAGGTAGCGTTTTTATTTGATCGGAGGAAACCGTGCGGATGGCGCTGGTTTGATCTTTTTTAATGGTCATCTTATCGGCTTCCACTTCGATGACCTCGCCTTGAAGAATAGCCTCGCCTAAAATGATTTTTAAATTGGTGGTGCGGTTTACCGATACACGTACGTTTTTGATAATCTTTGTTTCGTAGCCCACCATTTCCACATGCACATTGTATTTACCGGGAGGAATGTTAATGATGTAAAAACTGCCGTCCAAACCGGAAGCAGCCCCCAATGACGTTCCCTCAAGATAAATATTGGCGCCCGGCAACGGTTCCGATGTTTTTTGATCAAACACAAAACCGGCTATTTTACCCGTCGTTTGCGCCCAAAGAGATGTGGAAAAAACAAAGCTTACCAAAAGTAAGAATCGAAACACTTTGTACATAATATTTCCTTTTTTTGAAACAAGAATCATCTGGTTTTTTGCCACCGTTTTTTTAAGGGTTACATTTCAGCATAATTCATGCCACGGTATTTCGGTTTTCAGTTGTGGAATTTTCGACAAACAGGAAACGAGCAAAATTATTATAATGATAATGATTCGTTTATTGTTTTAATAATGATTTTTCCTTTTGGTCACCTAATTTTCCCAGCTAAAAAAACAGTAGGATGGCCACAAAGACCATCCTACTATGAATTGCGGATTACTTAACCAGCAACATTTTACGTACTTTACTAAAAGAACCGGCTTTCAATTTGTAAAAATACACACCGGAAGCCAGGTCACCGGCATTCAAGGTTACGCGATACACGCCGGGGTTTTGAGACTCGTTTACCAATTCCTTTACTTTTTGCCCGGTTACGTTGTAAACGGTCAATTGCACTTTGCCGGCTTTGGCCACGGCATATTCGATCGTTGTAGTGGGGTTAAAGGGATTGGGATAGTTCTGCTTTAAATCAAAAGTACGAACCACGGAACCGGAGGCATTTTCAAGGCCGGTTACCGTATGGGTGGTGTCGCCAATCCAGGTATGTGTCCATTCATGTTGATTTAAATAAGCCAAATCGTGGTTATTTGGCGACCAGGTCAAATTTCCTTCCCAGCCGCTGCCGTCGTTGTCATGGAAGACCAAATCGAACATGATGCGCATGCCGCGTTCGGGATGGAAGCGTGCATCGTCACCGAAAGCAATGGAATCCAGAGGAATTTTGGCCTCCAGGGCCCAATCTTGCCCGCTGAATTCTTCGAAGTAATAATTATCGTCGTTGGGCGTTAACTCCGGATCATTTCCTTTACCGAAATGGGTGTTTTTGTATTCGTTGTAAAAACGATCTTGCAAGAAAATCAATTTGTAATCCGGTTCGGCCCCGCGGCTGTTTTCCGGCGTGGAATTGTGGATGGGTTTACCGTTTTGATCCCACAAACCGAGAAAAAGTTCGAAAGCGTCCTGAGTCCACCAGGTACTCACCAAATCGGCATCGTAATGGAAAACGTTGTCGGCCACATCGGCGGCAACATACAAATAGTTGTCATCCATGGCCAGCCAAACCGTAGCGGTTAAATCATCGTCATCCGTGAAGTCGCCGGCCGAAATATTATTGGTGGAAGGCATTAGCGTCCAGGGCATGATGTCGTTCCAATCGGAGAAATCACCGTCTGCGGCAAAATTAGTCGGAGCATGATCGGCAATGGTAGGAACACCTTTAGCCGTGTTAACAATGGCATCGCTTACGCCGGCAGGGCCAACATTACCGGAGGCATCCACGCATTCCACAGCGTAGTAATAGGTTACCTGATGGTCGTTTAACGGGTAGTACAAATTATGGACGGCGTTTTGCGTGCCTTCGGTAACACCTGTAGCCACCACTTCTACGGAAGGATCATGAATATCGGTAATCGGTTTTTCACTGGCGTACACATTGTACACTTCTCCGGTTTCGCCCTCCACATCCGTCCAATAGACCAGATTGTAGTAATCTCCGGGAGCGGCGGAAACGCCGGTAACCTGGGCCGGTGGCACAAAGTCAAATTCGGGATGACCCGTCCAAATATCGTCTAAGTAAATAACTTTTCCGCTTAAATCCTGACCGTTGCTCCAAATACCGAAACCGGCCACTTTGGTGGAATCGAATTCACCATTCACCATTTGTCCCAAATCGTTGTCCCAAACACCGGCAAAACGATCAAAGGCCTTCAAAGGAACTTTTACCGTTTTCCATGTGCCGTCGTAACCCATATCGCTTTCTTTCAGCAAATAGGTGGCATGAAAAGCATAATCGGCTTTGCCCGTATCTTCATCGGTATCCCAAAAAACCAGGGTCAAATCGCCGATGCCGGCCTGAGCCTTGATTTTGAACTGCAGAGAATCGGTATCCCAGTTGTTCATTAAATTTTTGGAATGGGCCAAGTCGAAGTTAATGCCGTCCCAGGCAGCGCCGCCGTTCCATTTAATACAACCGGTTCCCTCATTGGCCGCATCGTCTTCCTGCGTTACTTCGGCCGAGCCGCTCCAACCGGTGTGCATGTTCACATCACCCGGCACGGCTTTACCGTTAAAAAAGACCAGATTCATGGGAGCAACGCCCGTCAATTC
>CAZHIZ010000083.1:0-11108 GCA_964532875.1 uncultured Caldithrix sp.
CAAAAGGCGGGAGAATTGGGAACCTGGAAAAGACCTGATGACTATTGGTGACTCTGCGGGGAAACCCACCCCCGCTCCTCCCTGCGAATGGCACAGGGAAAGGTCGCAAAAAAGACAAAAGGCTAATGGAATTCACCCGGTTGGCGCGTGTTCTGTCGCAGGCGTAACGAATCGCGGCTATCGACAAACCCTTAACCGTTAACCGTTTGCAATTAACAATAAACGAATCACAAATACACCAATAGGAGCAACACAATTAACCAGGTACAACCGATGAAACGACGTGTTAACTTTCTACATCCGCTGCTTATTTTTATTTTTATGCAGGTTGCCTGGATTTCGCTGCTGGGACTCTGGATTTACTGGTATGTCAGCAACTACATTATCATCAATCAAGTGGGGAAACGGTTAGTACCCACGGTTACCGCCTCCCCGAGAACCCAACTATTTGCCCTTATTTTCGGGCTTTTTTTATTGGTGATCATTTTGGCCGGATTTTACTTTATCTTTATTTACTTAACCCGCCAAATAAACATCAATCGCCTGTACGAAACATTCATCGCCAATTTTACACATGAGCTGAAATCTCCGTTGGCTTCCATTCAACTCTATCTGGAAACCCTGCAACGTCGCGACGTACCCAAAGAAAAACAAGCGGAATTCATCAATCAAATGCTCAGCGATACCCAACGTCTAAAACAGGTCATCGACAGTATTTTGGACATTTCTCAAATCGAGCAGAAGAAAAAGATATTTAACTTGCAGCCGCAGGAAGTTCAACCCACGGTAAAAGGACTGATTTCCAATTGCCAGGAACGCTTTAAATTAGAGCGGGAGCGTTTGATTTTAAAAGGCAAAGTAAAAGGCTATTGGTTGGTTGATCAAGAAGCCATGCAAATGGTTTTTGCCAATTTGCTGGACAATGCCTTAAAGTATTCCCCGCCGAAAAGCACCATCACGGTACGCTTGCTGCAGGAAAAACAGAAATTTTGCATCGAATTCATCGATCAGGGAATCGGCATCGAAAAAGAAGCGCAAAAACATATTTTTCAAAAATTTTACCGGGTTTCCGCTCCTTACATGCCCGATATTCGCGGAACCGGTTTAGGGCTTTACCTCGTAAAAGAAATCGTTAAAGCACATTTGGGAAACATTACCGTCAAAAGCGAAGGACTGCATAAGGGCACAACCTTTCGTTTGTGTTTCCCCTTAAAGCGTCAATCGGAAGAGTTTAAATCAAATTCGGGTAAACGCTAATGGATCACATTTTATTAGTCGAAGACGAACAGTCATTGGCCAGAGGCTTACAATTCAATTTGGAAGCCGAAGGGTACAAAGTTACCTGGGCTTCGGACGGCCAGAAAGCACTCGACTTGCTGGCCGAACGATCGTACGATTTGGTCATTTTAGATATCATGCTGCCTTACCATGACGGCTTTGAAATCGCCGAATCTATTCGCAGCCAATCGCGCCAAATACCTATTTTGTTTTTAACGGCACGCCAGCGTATGGATGACCGTCTTAAAGGACTGCAACTGGGGGCAGATGACTATTTAACCAAACCGTTTTCCCTTGACGAATTGCTTTTAAGGGTACGCCGCATTTTAGAGCGCAAAGCCTGGTACAAAGAAAACAATTCTCCCGCCTATCGAATCGGTGCCATTCAAATCGATTTCGATCGCTTAAAACTTATTAAACCGGATGACTCTGCCATTGACTTAACGCCTTTGGAGGCCAAAGCCTTACGTTATCTGTTGGATCACCGCGGTAAAATCGTTTCGCGGCAGGAGTTGCTGCAAAAGGTGTGGAATGTGGATCCGGAAGTGGAAACACGCACAGTGGATAATTTTATCGCACGCCTGCGTAAATATTTGGATGACGACCCAAGCCATCCCCAATGGATCAAAAGCATTCGCGGCGCCGGTTACATGATCCCTTAGCCCACAACCCCGTTCCCTTTTGAAACCAACGGAGCATTATTACGGTTTCCAACGCGGCAACAACTCAAACACGGGAACGGCAATGCGACCCGGAAAGTGTTGTTTTAAAACGGCCATGCCCGTTTTTTGCAAACGCAAGGTATCAAACACGGCATGATTTATGATGACGGGATATTTGTGTTTAATGGAATTCAAATACGCACCAAGCGCATTGATATCGCCCAGATCCTTTCCCCGGAATACTTTAGCCAACGCTTTTTTGAAATAGAAATAATCTTTCCACATCTGTGTTTGCTGCTGAACATATTCAGATTTTTCCAGGCCCAATTTTCGCGCCTGCTTCACAATAATGGCATCGTCCAAGACGTGACGCGCGCTCAGCAATAAACTTTCCAGAAAGACATTGGGATTGTCGAAGCGAATGGGGTACGGAGCCAGCATCATGCGTTTAAGCAAATCTTTTACACTCCAGGCGGTACCATCGTAAAACGTGACAATGGTCTTTTTCAATATCTCTCCATTTTTATCGCGAAAGGCGTAATACAAATCGTCGGGCAAAAGATTTTGCGTTTTGGCATTCATTTTTTGAAAGGCATATTGTTCCAACATTTGAGCCAAAGCCTTAAAGCGTTTCTCATTCATCACATAAGGCGGCATGGGCACGTGTTCTTTCAGATAATGTAAAAAGGCTTCTTCCTCTTTGCGCCGTTTTATGCGTTTTAATAACGAATAACGAATCTGTTGAAAATCTGCTTCCGAAGTAAATAAATTGATTTTTTCATCAATCAACTTTACGATGAAATAATAGAAACCCTCTTTAATCGGGGGGCTAACCTGCCCCACCTTCATCTTGAAAACCTGATTTTCGATATTGGGCAGAGCTCCCAAAAAAGAAATGGTATCCACGGGAATCTGTTCCGGCACAAAACCACGCAGGCGCGCCACCTGTTCAAACGACATGCCGCGACGGATCAAATCATAGGCCTTTTCCGCATCTTTGCCGTCGGTAAAAAGCAGGTAGCGAACGACCTTTTTGATCTTGGATTTTTTGTACGCCTTGCGAAGTTCCCGTTCATCTATTTTGACCTTGGGAATAATAATCTGCTTCCAGAAAGCTTCGATCATGGCTTCGCGTTTGTATTCTTCCACCAGATCGTCCAGTCGCGCTTTATCTTTCCCGAGATGCTGCGCTTCTTCCTGAGCCAACATTTTCTCGGCAATCATGCTGTAGAGCAACAGTTTCTTGGCCGAATCCGGATCGTTAATACGATCCAGATAGGGATTAAATTCGTAGCTTTGCTTAAATTCACTCAGGGTGATCGCACTTTTTCCCACTTTGGCAACGTAAACAGGGGGCTTTTTAGTGCTGCATCCCAAAATCAGCAGAGTAAAAAAAGAAAGCATTACAATTTTTTTTAACCAAGTCATTTCAAGCCTCTTCATGGTATGATTCGCGCAAAACCGATTCCGTGTTAGGCATTCAAAGCAAAACGCATCGCTTTAAAGACCGAATGCAAACATTACGCTCCTTCGCTTTGTTCTTTAAGCAGCCGGTTGGATTTTTATTTTGCCCAATCTGCATTCATGGCAAAAAATAATGCCGATTTGCTTGCAGTGCAAATCGGCATAGAACGCAAGAAATTTTTTAAATCTGCTCCGGTTAAAACCGTAAGCCCAAACTAAAGCGCTGGACATTTTCCAAAACACCGAAATCGGCATACGCGTAGTCGATTTTCAAAACAACCGTGGACATCAAACGATAGTTCAGTCCGACACCCAGGGTTAATCCTTCTTCGCTATCCTTTTGAAATAACGATTTGTATCCGGCTCGCAGAAAAAACATGTTTTTAAAGCTATATTCCACGCCGGCATTCACCGCTTCGTAATTATCATTGGGATGAATGGCATCTGCGGCCAGAGTAAGCCGGTTATTGTACCCCAAATCGAAATCTTTGGCCAGACCGATTTGGAAATACAAAGGAATGGAATAGTAAAGCATTTCGTATTGGGCATTCACAAATTCCACATTACCTTCTTCCCGCGGGTCCGGATCATTGGCAAACTTAATGTCCCGGCCGTCCAAACGCATTTTAGGCCCGAAGTTGGACATGCTGGCCCCCAAACGGATACCGTAAAAAGGCGTGGTAAACAGCGTACCGATATCCAAAGCCACGGTAGAAGCGGTCATGTGCCATAAACGCTGGTGAATAAACTTAACATTGCCGCCGATGGAAAACTTATTGGTCAAATTACGGGCAAAGCTCAGCCCGATCATTAAATCGGCCGTATTGAACTTTTCTCCGGTTCCGTCCGGCATATCCACCGTGCGCACAGCCATATCACCCGAGGTAAAGGAAGAGACCATCAAACCCATCGTGCCGACCGAATACAAATCCAGAGCCACCGCCATAAATTCGTAATTGGTGCCGGCAATCCATTGGGTGTGTGTGAACATGGCCGCACTGGAAGAAAGGCGTGCCAGACCGGCGGGATTCCAATAGATAAGACCGATATCGTCCGAACTGGCCGTAAAGGCACCGCCCATGCCGATGGCTCGGGCGCTCGGGCCGATCTTTAAAAACTGCGCAACGGTTGTACCCACCTTCGACATGGTAGACGAACTGCTAAGCTGGGCAAACGTGGTTGACGCAAATACCAATATAACACTTAACGCGGATATAATCGATTTTCGAGTTAACATGCATTGCCTCCGCACTATTTAATAATTACAAATTTTCCGATTTTTTTACCGATGCCCGGGGCATCCACCTGATAGAAATAAAGCCCGTAAGACACTTCGATATTGTCTTTACTTAACAAATCCCAGAATTCCTTACCATCGTCGATGGTACTATCGTGGTGTAACACCCGCACCAATTCACCGGCCGTGGTAAAAATCTTAATGGTACATTTACGCGGCAGTTTATCGAAATACAAGCGACGATAGCCGCGGGCCGCACGATTAATAAAATTCTTCGGCTCAATAATATTGGTGGCCACATAGGGATTGGGTACCACACGGATTTTGTCCAGATCGGATTTGGCTTTCAGCGGATCGATGTGAGCCGCTTTGCTGGTAAAAGAGAATTTATCGGTCACACGGAACGGTTTTAACACGGAAATGTAGAATTGATCACCAGCGCCGGGCAAAACCGTATCGCCACTGGCCGGATATTTGAAGATCACCGTCCATGATTTATCCAAACCTTGATCACCGTTGAGCAAAAAGATGGGTTCACCCGGATTCCACATCGTATCACGTTTTACTTTTTCCAGAATAACATAGCGGGCCGGTTTACCTAAATCCACATTGGTAATCTTAAAATTGGTGCGCACGCCGGGCAGATTACCCAACGGCATACTGGTATCCACAATCGTATCATAAAACGTAAACAAAAAGTCCGCCGGATCTTTCGCGGCATTATTCGGTGACAATTCATAGGTCAGCGTGGTTTTACTGGACATGCTCCAACCCGTATTTTCCGTCCGCAACTTAAAGGGCGTTTCCGTTACCCGTAATTGAATGCCGTCAAAGTAAGGATTGGTAGCCTCGCCATGTAAAGCCGTGCTGTGATAAATCGGAAAATTGGTGTAGCTGATTCGGTATTCGGTATTGTCTTCCATGCGGGCATTGGGATGATCTTTGGGATCAAGCACCATAATCGCTCCCCTTAAAGGATCGATCACATAATCGACGCTATCTTCGTACACCATGGAACTATCCAGGTTGTACACCCGAACACTGGCCGGATCCAGACGGTTGTGTTGCAATGAAACGTATTGACCGTAAAAGGAAACAAAGGTCTCCTCTTTCGGTTTTAAATCTTCCACACTGTAGGTTTTTTCGCCCGTGGAATCGGAGAATGAAATCAGAAATTTATTGTTATCTTCCACCTTATTATCGTCCACGATGCGAATATCGAATTTTCCGGTGGCTACCGTGCCGGGCTCCGGCACTACCCCGCCATTGGATTCGCCGTTTTCTATTTGAGCGGGTACGTAGCCGGCCGGTTTACTTCTGGGAACAACCATGGCCGTATTCACATCAAATTTATAGGTATTGGTGGTAGGATCGAATGTAATGATTTTCGAGCATTCGGTCGGTGCGATGTGCAAAGAATCCAATCCGTGGTCATAGGAACAGACGGCATAATAATAGGTTTGACCGTTGATCACATTATTGCTGTCCACATACATGTGCACCAGACCGGTATTATCGCCCAAATAGTACGAGACGCCGCGCCCTCGATAGGGCGTTTTACTGGGCCCCTGATATTCGTCCACCAAATCGAAACGCGCATCGACCCCGTGGGAATTTTTAAGCGGCTGAAATAGAAAAGCATTGCCGTTGACATCCGTAATGGTTTGCTGATCCGAAAAATCGGGGCTGGTACTGCGGTAAATAACGTATCCTTCAAAATCATTGCCTTGAGCAATGGGATCATAGGACGACTCGGCCACGTTGTCCCAATACAGGGTCACTTTGCGATCGCCGGGCACAACCGTTACATGCGGTTTTTCCGGCGGCCGCGAAAATTCGTAACCGGAATTGTAAATTTGTTGCACTGTGGTGGCATTTAACTTCAAATCGTTAAAATCTTCCCCTAAAAGCAGAGCAATGGAAAAACGTTTGGTTTCTAAAGCGCGCAACTTAAAACGACCCGATGAATACAAGAACACACGATCACCCTGCACGACCGTGGTATCGAAATGGCCGGGGACCATGTACTTGGAATACAGTTTTTCGTCATCGCGAGCGTAAATACTGCCGAATGCCGGGTTCTTAAAACCGGTTAAACCGATCATATCCGATTCATCGATATCGGTAAATTCGAAATTCGGTTCGCCGGGATGTTTAATATCGAACAAAATACCGGCCGTCGGTTTGCCGTCACCTTCGCCGTAATCACCGGTATTGGGAATACCGTCGATGCCCACATCGTCTTTTTCGGGATCCCAATCATGATCATTATCGATACCGTCGGTCCAGCTTTCATCCACCATGCCGTCACCGTCGTTATCGATGCCGTCACCCGGATAGAACACGCCGTTGATGATTTCGTTACCGATACCCGGACTTTCCAAAAATTTGTAGCCCAGATAACCGGGGGCTTTTCCGGGAATCATGCTCTTACCGTCGGTATCGTAGGCAAAAACCATGTTGTAGGCCTTGTCGAAATAGGCCCAGTCATCGTTGTAATCACTCCAACCGCCGATGTGCGGGTCGCCCCACATACCAAAAACGACTTTGTGTAAATCTTTGGGGCTCTTGTTGGTAATTTTGTAAATCAGAAAAATAGCGTCTTCGGCCAAAGGATTGGACCACTGATAAACGCGTACTTCCACTTGAATTCCCAAACCGCGTTTGGACGAATCGTCCGGAAAAGGATAATAATCGAATTCGGCATTGTCGCGATCGTCCATCACATAAAACGCTTCTTTGTCGGCATTGGTCGCCCCCTGTCCCAAAGCGCCGGGCCACACATATTTCCGTAAGGTGGCGTTGTACCAGCCGTCCGGCCAGGAATCCGGCTTCCCGTCTTTATTTAAATCCGGAGCATCGTTGGTAGGAATGTAATCGCTCTCGGGATTCAAATATTCGATGGTACCGTCGTCGCTGGTCACCAGCGGCTGAAATCCCCAGCGAATCGTACGATCGGGGTTCAGCTCGGGCCCCGAAGAGGTTAACCCATCGCTAATAATATGCACGATGTAGGTCGTATCGCCGTTTTGCGAAACCCGCACAATCGTATCCGGATGACGGCGATCGGGTACCTGAACTTCGGCACCGACCAACGGACCAAATTCGTAGGCATAGCCCAAACCGTTCCACACAATATCGGTAATATGGTTACCGGCATTGGAAATGGAACCGTAATTGTAAATTTGAGCCGTAATTTTGTTACCGTTCATTATGGCCGTTTGACGTTTGGTTCCACCGAACGTCTTGGCCAGAATGCGATCCATCCATTGATTGTAAGCCTGAAATTCGGCTTCGGACCAATCTTTCTTTGGACCGTCTTTAAATTTTTCATCTTCCGTATTGTCCGCCAAAACAGCGGAAACGGCAAGAATGAAAATCAGCATAAAAGCCAAAATATTACGCATCATACTATCTATCTCCATTACTTAAAATTCGATCGTCATACCCAAACGGACTTCTCTGGGCCTACTATAATAATCCGGCCGAACGATGTACTCTTCCCAGGTATGCACACCCGGCTCGCCGTAATGCTTTTTCAATGTTTCCGTTTCCTGTTGGTTGCGAAAGGCAAACGTGTACGTTGCCCGCCCCGTATCGTTGTAAACATAACGTTCATTCAGCGTATCGAACAAATTGTACACTTTGGCGAACAACGTCAGGTAAAAATGGCCCACGGAAAAGCGATAGGAAGTCTGCAAATCCACGTTCTTTTGCGTCGGTTTGCGGTCGCTGTTAGGACGCACATCGTAATTAAAATCTTTATTGTAAATGTAAGGCGAATAGGGATAACCGGATGAAAGCCGACCGATTATGCTCGTCGTCAAATGTTTCATGGGCGCCAGGGTAATAATGGCGTACAAGTTATGCGGTTGATCCCAATCCAGAGGAACGATTTCCTTAATGGTAGCCAGGCCGCTCAGAGAATTGTAAAAGAAGGCATCCGTGTTATTGTCATTGCCTTCCGCTACCTGATAGGTGTATTCCAAATTGAATCCGACGGGACTCCCTTTGCTCATGCGCTTGTTCAGCGATAAAGTAAATCCTTTTACATTACCGTAGTCCTGATTAACGTACACACGGTAATCGCGTAAATCTCCTTCCAACGATTTGAACTTAATGCGCTGGCGGGCCAGCAAATCGCGAATATCGCGATAAAATCCGGTAACATTGATGGAAAGATCGTTGGTCAACTGCTGTTGCAAGCCCATTTCGTACATGACGGTTTTTTGGGGCCGCAAGTTCGCATTGCCAAACGTGGGCGTTCCGCTTTTGGGCAGTTCGAAATCGGGATTGACGTACATGGCCGAGAAGGAGGGCATTTGCGTAAAATGGCCGTAAGAAAAATGGATGATGCCGCGCGAGGTAATGGGAAAAGAAACACCCAGACGCGGTGAAACGGTGTGTTTGGGCGTCGCTTCGGCCAGCGCGCCGTCGGGTTGCAACAGGTCTTTGGCATATTTGGCCTTAGACCAGAAATAGTCGTAACGCACACCCACGTTAATAATCATGCTTTGATATTCGATTTTATCCTGAATATAGGCGGAAAATTCGCGCGGCCAACGATCGTAATAATCGTGGGTAGGAGAATTCAGGCCCAACACCGTAGGTTTCTTGTAATTGATACGGTCGTACAAAATGGTGAATGTTTCATTTTGCAAACGATGCAACCGGCCTTCAAACCCGAATTTGATTTGATGCCGTTTGTTGACTTGGCTGGTAAAATCGAATTTGGCAATGTAACTGTGGGAACGCTGATGGTAATGCCCCATGCGCGTGCCGCCGAAGTTAAAAAACACGCCGGGCGGCGAACCCTGAATCTTATCCGTCGGTACGTAGCGCGGATCGTAGGGATTTTTGTACACATATTGTTGAAATTTGCGATAGTTCATAGCCAGGCGAAATTCGTAATACGTACTCGGAGAGAGGGTGTGCACCCATTTCAAAGCATTATGAATACTCTGGGAATAATAATTGTAATCCCCGTCCGGATCGTATTTGTAGGCATGATGGTACGATTTCCACCAGCCATTATTGTAAATGGATTCCAAACGTAAAATAATCGATGGCGTTAAATTGTATTTGATCTTCCCCAGTAAATTGTACGACCAACTGGGATTCATGGAAACGATTTTTCCATCTCCCGTGCGCTGGATGTACCATTCGTCGATAAACTTTTCGCGACGCTCAAATACCTTATCTTCCGTCTCCACAAAATATTCCACCACTTTGCCTTTGAAATTGGCCGAATCGGAAGGATTGTGTTCACGCACGCCGTACAAATAACCGTCGGTCGAGGCGTATTTTCCGGAGAAAAAGAAAGTCAGCTTTTTACTACCGATAATCGGTACCGGACCGGACAACGTGCCTTCGATATTCTTATTGGCCAGCGGCGAAACATGATCGATATTCAAAAAGATGTTTTTATGGTTACTGACGTAATCTCCGCTATAGGTGGTTAACGAACCTTTAAATTTACTACCGCCGTCTTTGGTCGTAATGTTGACCACACCGCTCATGGCGTGCCCATATTCGGCATTAAAAGCACCGCTCACCACGGTTAATTCCTGAATGGCATTATTGGCCACCGTGGTAGCCAGACCATTGGTCGAATAGGGATTGGCCACGGAAACACCGTCCATTAAATAGGCGATTTCATTGGAACGGCCGCCGCGGATGTGCAAGGCACCGTTTGCACCCCGGGTCACACCGGCTTGCACGGCTAAAATCTGCGTAAAACTTTCGGAAGGCAGCGCTTTGATTTCATCTGCCGTGGTAACGGTTTTGGTGGCCGTTAAATCCTTTTGCACCATGGGACGTTCGGCAACCACTTCTATCGTTTCGTTCATGGTCAAAGTTTGTTCCCGAACTTTGAAATTAACCACCGTCGTCTGATCCGATTCCACACGCACGCCCTTCATCACAACCTTCTGGTAACCGACCACGGTACATTCGACATCATATTTTCCCGGAGGAATGTTTATGATATAATAATCGCCGTTTAAATCGGCGGCTGCCCCCAGATATGTCCCTTTTATGATAATATTGGCGCCGGGAATCGGTTCTCCCGAATTGGCATCGGAAACATGCCCGGCTATCTTACCCGTGTTTCCGGCAAGGGCAAACTGGGCAAGAAAGAGAACGGACAGTAGAATGGAAAGCTTCCATGAGTTTCGTCTCATCATAATACGTCTCCGCATTAAAGTTTAAAATTTGTTTCTGACAAATATAATAAAACTGAAGTTAGTTAACAAACCAAATTAATTCTAATTTTTATGAAGATAGCTATTGATTTAAAAATATTTTTTCTTAACTTTAGTCATCAAAGTTTTATCATTCAAAAAGGAGGTGCAGTTTATGAGAAAAGGTTTACTTTTCACTCTGCTCAGTTTAATTGTTTCCGTTGCCACCCTATTTGCTCAGGACGGCAACAACACCACAATGGGCCGTGCTTACAGCAATCCCAC
>CAZHIZ010000083.1:11208-14380 GCA_964532875.1 uncultured Caldithrix sp.
TGTACGTGTACGTGAGCACCGGCTGGAACACGGTGGACAGCACGGGCGGCATCGTTGTTTTCCAAAACAACGGTATGGATAACCAATACGACATGGTAGCCAAACTGGATTGGTCCACTACTCCGGCTTTGGTCGATACCGGTTCCTGGCGTTGCGAAGATATCGCTGTTGGTGATTTTGACAATGACGGTCAGCAGGAATTGGCGTTTACCCGCTGGATCGGCGGCGACAAAAAACCGCGTACGGTCAACATTTTTTCCGTTGATGGAAATTTTGCCAGCGGATTTTACACATGGAATCTGGAATACAAACAAACCCGCTATCAATTGAATACGGGCGGTAGCGTAACCGGTGCTTACCTGGCCAATCTGGACGGCGACGAGCACAACGAACTGTGGGTCAGCGTGTACGATTACTTAGGCTTGCGCGCCATCGAATCTACCGGGCCCAACAGCTATGTGGATTCCGCCCATGTGGTGCAATTGAACCAGTTGGACAAAATCGATACGACGATTGCCCCGCACGATTCTTACATCATCAAAGGATTTGTTACCGGCGATATCGACGGTGACGGCTCCAATGAAATTATTGTGGAATCGACTTTTACCGGTAAATTGTTCTTACTGAAAGCCGTCGGCGATGTGCAGGATAGCGTTCAGGTCACGTACTTGCCTTTCCTGAAACCGGGCGCTTTTACCACCCTGGCTCTGGGGGATCAAGACCATGGTCCCGGCTCCGACGGTATGGATTTGTACTCCGGCGGTACTTCCGCAGGTATTAAAGATTACGAATATGTGGGCGGCGCTTTGACCGATTCTGCCAGTTGGAAAGAATATGTCTTCGGCGCGGATACCTGCGTGATCGATACGGCAGGCAATCCCGTGATGAGCCCGAGCTGGATGGTAACCGTTCCGAAAGTTGATCTGGATGGTGACGGCAACAAAGAAGTTGTGGCCAGCTATCTGGTCGGCGGCAGCACGGTTGTGCAAGACAGCGTGGGCGGCGTACCCATTCCCGATGAGAACAAACGCTGGTTGCAGGTATTCGAATTCGGTACGGTTACCGGTTTGAATCATCCCTGGAAAGTGATTACGGCTAATGATTACAAGCTGGATCAAAATTATCCGAACCCCTTCAACCCGACGACCACGATTAAATTCTATTTGCCCATTAATAAACAAATCAGCCTGACCGTTTACAATGCCTTGGGTCAAAAGGTTAAAACCCTGGTGAACAACGAACTGTTGACGGCCGGCGAACATGCGGTTCAATGGGACGGCACCAACGATGCCGGTAAAAAGGTGGCTTCGGGCATGTACATTTACGAATTGAAGTACGGTAACTTCAAGTTGCAAAAACGCATGACCTTACTCAAATAATTTATCCTCCCTTCAAAAGCCAAAGGCTGCTTCGTTTTGCGGAGCAGCCTTTTTTTTATTGTAGAAATGAATGTTTGCGAATTAACCCGCTTTTTAGCTTCATCGAATACAAAGCGTATTTTGGGATTTGCTTTTTTTACACAAAAAAGCCGCCTCCCGAAAAGGGAAACGGCTCTGTTGAAATCAAAATCTATTGAACCCGAAGCATCAGGTACCCATTTCCCAGGAGGCCAAATAGTGTTTTTGCTCTTCGGTTAATTCATCGATGGCCAGGCCCATGGTTTCCAATTTGGTGCGAGCAATCCATTCTTCGATCTCATGCGGCACATCGTGGACGTCCACATCCAAATCGTGTTTGATGATGTATTCCGTACTCAAAGCCTGCGTGGCAAAACTCATGTCCATTACGCTGGCCGGATGGCCTTCGGCAGCGGCCAAATTGATCAAGCGGCCTTGAGCCAGAAGGAAGATTCGCCGTCCGTCGGGCAGCACATATTCGTCCACATTATTGCGAATATTTTCATGTTTTTCCTTGGCCAAAGCTTCCAGGTCTTCAATGTTGATTTCCACATTAAAATGCCCGCTATTGGCCACAATGGCTCCGTCCTTCATGAGCTCGAAATGTTCTTTGCGGATAACATGAATGTCTCCGGTAATGGTTACGAACAAATCACCGATTTTTGCGGCTTCTTTCATGGGCATAACCCAAAAGCCGTCCATGGCCGCCTCCAAGGCCTTGATGGGTTCCACCTCTGTCACGATTACGTTGGCGCCCATGCCTTTCATACGCATGGCAAATCCTTTACCGCACCAACCGTACCCGGCTACCACTACTTTTTTGCCGGCAATCAAAAAATCCGTGGCGCGAATAATGCCGTCCACCGTGGACTGACCGGTACCGTAACGATTGTCGAATAAAAATTTGGTTTGCGCATCGTTCACGGCAAAAACGGGAATTTTCAAAGCGCCGTCCTGATGCATGGCCCGCAGGCGAATGATGCCGGTGGTGGTTTCTTCCATGGAACCGCGCACATTTTTCAGTTTATCGGGATATTCCGCATGTAACGTGGAAACCAGATCGGCTCCGTCGTCCATGGTTACCTGCGGATTGTGTTCGATTGCTTTGCGAATATGTTCGTAATAGGTTTTGTGATCTTCACCGCGTACAGCGAATACGGAGATTCCGTAATCACGAACCAAAGAGGCGGCCACATCGTCCTGCGTACTCAGGGGATTGGAAGCAACCAGAATCAAATCGGCACCGCCTGCTTTTAAGGTGCGGGCCAGGTTCGCGGTCTCGGCCGTAACGTGTAAACAGGCAGACATGCGTTTACCTGCCAAAGGTTTTTCCTTTTCAAACCGCTCGCGAATTTTGCGCAAAACAGGCATATCGTTGTCGGCCCATTCGATGCGCTTTTTGCCCTGATCGGCCAAATGAATGTCCTTAATGTGATGTTCTACCATTGTTGTTCCTTTCTATTAGTGTTGGTTTTTGCTTTGTATTTCACCGGTAAATGTTTTTAGTTAAGTCAAGAATAAAGGATCCGTCCGCAGCCTCGATACGTTAAAAACGCGGCAACCGGGTAACGTTCCATCAGCCTGTTGTCTTTTTGGCCCCTTTCCCTGCGCCATTTGCAGGGATGGACGTGGTTGGGTTTTCACTCAGCGTCGTCAATTGTCGGGTCTGTTCCAAGTTTCACACCTTTTACGGAACCCGCTCTTGCGAGAACAATTCCTGTTCAACCGTTCAACGATTCAACCTTTTATCTTTCGTCTGCACCCTTTCCGTCTTC
>CAZHIZ010000084.1:0-14310 GCA_964532875.1 uncultured Caldithrix sp.
GGCCCCCTCCCTGCAAATTTTGCAGGGAGGGGCGGGGGTGGGTTTTCGCGCAGATTACGCCGATTTCCGCAGAGCTGCCGAAAATGTCTAATTGGTCCATTTTCTATTCAACGATTCAACCGTTCAACCCTGTTTGTCGATAGTCATTGCAACATTCCACTACCAAATTACATCTTCGTAGAAGATGAACAGCCTGGGCGGCTCGTGCTAAGAGGAAGAAACGGATAGTTGTCATTTGTTCACGAAAATTGTTCGTGCAGTTACCCATAATGCTTTTGCAAAAATTCAAAATTCCTTCTATCTTCTTCCATTTTTCAGTTTTTTCTCTGCCCATTTTTTATTATTTTAATTGTAAGACTAAAAAAAAGCGATGCGCGTATAAAAGGCTTTTTCATCAAAAAGATCAAGCCTTTAAGGAGGGGAGGAAGCCGTGGGCTATTTAAGGGGATTAGATTCGTATTTAAAGCAGAATTATGATCGAAATATTTTCAAAGAATTTAAACTGCAAAACCGTGTTCTGCATTTCCATTTAGCCGGCCACCAGGAATTGACCCGAAAAATAAAAAAAGTCGTAACCTTCGATCTGGATTTAATTGATAGAGAAAGGCAAGTAACCCGCTATCCTAAATTACACATCAAATTTTATTACCCGGTTAAAATAAAAGAGGCTATTCGTCCTTTGCTCGATACGGATCCGGAAGTTGTGGCCATGAATTTGCCGCCGCTCAGACATATCCCCGAACGCCATCACATCAAGAACAAAACATTGTATCATTTAATGAGGGAACGACAGGCTGTGGTTATTACCTTGTTGGACGGAGATGTGCTGCGCGGTTTTATCGACGATTTTACACGTTACGAAATATTCTTAAAATTTCACGATAATTTACGTATCGTGGTTCTGCGTCATGCCGTGTTGCGTTTTACGGATTTTAGAGGGCGAAACATGTTGAAGGAGTTTCAGGAAACGGCCCGGGATTGGGAGAAGAGTTCCCTGTGGGTTGACGAAGATGCGGAAGAGGAGAACCCGCAATGAAGATCCGTTTGCTTTTACTGCTGCTCTTCTGGGCGGGACGGGTTTTCGCCGGTGATTCGATACCGGCTTACTGGAATCTGATGGTCGGCTCGGCCTTTACGGAAAATCAGTCCTATTCCGTATTACAGAAAATATGTGATCAAGCCGGCGGACGGTTAACCGGTACGCAAGAAAATGAAGCCGCCCAGAATATCCTCATCAATGCTTTGGAAAAATTGGGCATGCGGCCGCGCAGAGAATATTTTGAAATGCCCGGCTGGGTGCGTGCCGACGATGAAGTTTGGCTTTTGCTCCCGGCAAAACGTCGGCTGCGGGCCGTAGCCTTGGGCTATGTGCAAAAAACGCCGCCTTTTCAGGCCACAGCCGTTTTCGGTTTTAGCGGTCAAAAAAGCATTCTGGATTCTCTGAATGTAAAAAATAAAATTGTGCTTATCGGTTACCGGCGGCCCAAAAAAGGGCATCGTCCCCTACGCGCGCAGGTGATCCGTTTTGCCGCCCATCGCGGGGCAAAAGCCGTTCTGTTTATCAATGGTAAAACGGGCGGCTTGTGTCTGGCCGGAACTTCCGATTTTCAGGGCAACCCGGCCCCGATTCCGGCTTTTAGCATCAGCAAAGAAGAAGGCTTGCGCCTGAAACGGTTAATTCTGTCCGGACAAGCTGTTCGGCTGAAAATAGTCACACGATCGTATTGCAAACCCGTTAAAACTTCCAACATTGTGGTAACCTTGCCGGGGAAACGGAAAAAGAAAATTGTACTCGGTGCGCATTTCGATAGTTGGGATTTGGGGCAGGGGAGCATTGACAACGGTGTGGGCTCGGCTATTTTGTTCGAAGTGGCCAGGCTGATCCACCGTTTCCATGCCCGCAATGCGTACACTCTGGAATTTGTTTGGTTTAACGGTGAAGAATTGGGCTTGTGGGGTTCCAAAAAATATGTGCAGCGACACAAAAACGAAGATATTGTAGCCATGATGAACATGGACATGACAGGGCGGGTTACGGGATTCAATGTCATGGGTTTTGACGAATTACTACCGTTTTTTCGATCGTTGCTGCCGCACCTAAAAGGATTCCATTTAACGCAGGCCCTGAATAACAAACCGTGGACGAACAGTGATCATGCGCCTTTTATGTTGCAGGGAATTCCCGTGATTACACCCAATGCCCATCTGGACAAAGAACAGGCTACCTATTATCATAGTTTCGGCGATACCTTCGATAAGGTTCGTGCGGATTACCTATCTCAAAGTGCCGGAATCATTGCAATTGTGGCCAGCGAACTGGCCAATCGAACCGCATTGCATTTAAAACGTTACGATAAAGAAGAAGTTAAAAGGTTGATGGAAAAATACGGTCTGGATCGCATTTTGAAAAGTGAAAACGAATGGCCGTTTTGAAAACTTTTCAATCGGCCGACGGAAAAGTTACCATTAAAAGACGTCAACTGCCTTCCTTACCTTACCTTTCGGTGGTGTAGGAAAGAGTGAGCAGACGACGGTACCTCTTCACACGTGCTTCGTAATTTCTTTTTTTGGAGCACGATGTCATGATATTAGGCGATTGAACCGTTACATTTAAACCATGCGCCTTAGCGCTCGATTATGAACAAAAGGGGAAACAAAAACATTTTGGGGCGCAGGAATAAACAGGATTTTATTCTCTGCATTTTTCTACCTTAATTTTAAGATGTGGAATTTTAGGGAATGACTTAAAAGCCGGAAGCTTACATGAAACACAAAAGCCGATTTATTTTACTAATTGCAGTGTTCGTTCTGTTGGATTTTCAGACCTTGTTCAACTCCAATTGGAGTAATCTTTCGGAACGACAGCTTATCTATTCCAGGATGGAAAGACTTTATTACCATAAAGATTATCAGGCTTTTCACGATTCCGTACAAGTTTTTTTGCAGCAGTCCGATGTAAAATTAACACCGGAGCTAACCTTTAAATTTGCCTACGCTGCTTTTCGTAACGGTGATTTTAAGCAAGCAGCCCGTTTATTCGGGGAGTTGTCCGAACAAAATTATTTATCTCCTTACAGCCGTTTTTTTCGTATTAAGAGTTTCTGGCATTTCGATACGTTGCAAGCCCGCACCTTGAGTGTACGCTTCCTGAAATCGTTTTCAACCTCCCCGCTGGCCGATTCGCTGCTAATCCCTTTGGCCAAATTCTATTTTAAGCATCAGCAATACGATTCGGCCCGTATCTTTTTTACAAAGGCAGCACGGTTGAAGCTCGGGCCGAATCAAACCGTGCCGTTTAAAATTTCGGCAGCGCGGTGTTTGTACGAGGCCGGTAAAGAATCGGCGGCTCTGCAGGCATTTGGAAAAATCTTTAAAAGATATCCGGCCTTTCCGGCCACGGAAGCCTTGGCCGATTGGTTGGAAAAAGAACATGCGGACTGGTACAGGAAGAATTTTTTGACGATTTATCCGGTTTTACGTGCCAATCACCGGCTGGAAGAAGCCCGGGTTAAACTGGAACAATTCATTCGCAACACAGCGGAGCAGACAAACATCGATAAGGCCCGTTTTCTTTTGCTAAAGAATTATTTTTACCAGGGGCGCTATCGAACGGCCTTATTAGGTTTCGATCAGTTGTACCGTCGGGTAAGCGATCCGAAAATAAAGGCGCAATGTTTACTGTTTAAAGCGCGCATCCGATTGGCCATCGGCCAGGTGCGCAAAGGCATTGCCACCTATTTGCAGTTTGCCGAACGGTTTCCGCATCATGCCATGGCACCGGAAGGGATTTGGAAAAGTGCCCTTTTATTTGAAGCACAAGGCAAATTAACCCGTGCTCTGGAACTTTACCGCAAACTTTACCAGAATTGGCCGCGAACGACTTTTGGTCATGAAGCCTATTTTAGACAGGGCTATACGTTGTTTCGCTTGGAGCATTACAAGGCGGCGGAGATTATTTTTAATCGCATCCGTTTTAGTCGTTGGAACGATACGCAGAAGAATCGGGCGCAATACTGGGCCGCGATGTGCCGCGAAATGATTGGCGATTCCCTCACCGCCAGACGTTTGCGTCGTGATTTGGCCCGGGAGATGTGGGACGATTATTACACGCTGAAAAGCTATTTACTGGAAAAAGCCTATCTCGACTCCACTTTGGATTTGGTACGGGGTTTAAAAAGTATTCGCAATCCTTTGCATTACTACGGTAAGGGATTTCAGAAACATCTTGCGGAATTCGAGCGTGTATTTTTGTTGAACGATTTGTTGGGTGTGGCTTACGCACGCCTTGAGCTGGCTTCAATTAAAATCGACCCTGATAATTTGCAGGAGTGGATTGCTCTTGCCGAAACGTACAAACGCCTGCAACTGTTCGGTAAGGCCTATCATCTTTACGATCGCATCAACAGGCGCTTTTACAAGAATCTTTCTTACAGTCAAAAATTCTTTATTTTAAAAGAGCGCTTTCCGTTTTATTATGACGGCATCATCACGCATTATTGCCGGCGCTACGGTTTGGAACGGGAACTTGTCTTCGGGTTGATTAAACAGGAAAGTGCCTTTGATACCCAAGCGCATTCCTACGCCAATGCCTACGGTTTAATGCAACTCATTCCGGCAACGGCTAAAGATATGGCCCGTTTGGCCCGTATGAAAAATTTTACGCTGCAAAAGTTGTTTGATCCGGAAATTAACGTCCATCTGGGAACACTGTATTTGAAACAATTACAAAAACGCTATGATGGCGATAAATTACGCATGCTGGCCGCTTACAATGCCGGGCCGCATCGCGTAAAACGTTGGGAAAAGATTCCTTATTCGCAAAAAGATGATTTTTGGGTTGAGAACATCGCCTTTAACCAAACGCGTGATTATGTGCGTCATGTTCTAAAAAATTATTGGGCCTACAAACTGCTCTACAATAATTTTCAGGTGGATGAACGTGCTTTGCTGACTGCGGCAAAAAACATCGTGCCCCGGGTTTGGATTTTAGCCCGACTCGACCGGTAGGGTAAAATAAAAGGTGGCGCCCCCCTCACGATTGTTGTACACTCCGATATTGCCCTGATGGGCCTGCACAAACAATTTGGCAATGTACAAGCCCAAACCCTGTCCCTTAATTGCGGTTTCCTTGTTTTGCAAGCGAAAATAGGGATCGAAAATGGCATCGAGATATTCGACGGCAATACCCGGGCCGCTATCGGTAATGCGTACATGGATTTTGGACGTGCCACTTTTTACTGGCTCGAAGGTCGCCATCAAACGCACCGTACCGTTTGTCGGGCTGAACTTTAAAGCATTGAGCAACAGGTTGAACAAAACCCGCCGTATGGCCAAAGGGTCGATGAACACTTTCGGTAAATCGTGTTCCACATGGGCTTGCAGTTTAATGTTTTTACGATCGGCCCAGATCCAGACAGCCCGCAGCGTTTCCTGAATGAGACGCGAAAAATCGGTTTTTTGTTTGGAAATGAAAAATTCTTTCTTTCGCATGCGCAAAAGCAGGGTCAATTCCTGAGTCAATTCGTCGGCCAGCTCGGTTTGGGCGTTCATCGTTTGTAATATTTTCAATTGTCCTTCGTTCAATTCGCCGAAAGTTCCGGAAATGAGCATTTCCGCATAGCTGGAAAGATTTTGCAGCGGGGTGCGCAAATCGTGTAAAACCAAAGAAGACAATTCTTTGCCGGTTTTCAAGCGCAAAGCCAGACGATGTAAATTCGTAATGAATATTTTCAACTTTGTTTCGCTGCTAAAATCGGAAAAAGTCCATGTGAAATCGAACAGAGTTTTTTGCGGTATTCGGGAACAAAACAGGCAGGAAAACAAATAGGGCAGGTCGCTTAAAAGACGTTCCACTGCAGCCTGTTTTTTGCCGGGATCTTCCGTTACCCAGATAAAAAAATCAAAGGCGCGCTTGCGGCTCAAGGATTGCAATTCCGGCAAATCGGTCGTGCGATAGGTTTTTACGGGCAAATCGGAAAGGCAGCCCAGTAACCTTTTGCCGAAGGCTGCCTCTTCGATCAGAAAGGCACAGCGCAATTCGATCATGGATTAACGTCCCCGGAAGTGCGGCTTGCGTTTTTCGAAAAAAGCCGTAATGCCCTCGTTTTTGTCCTCCGTGGCACACACACGGCCGAATAATAGGGCCTCTAGTTCCAGTCCGTTTTCCAGACTAAGATTCAACCCCTGATGAACGGCCTGCAAAACGGATCGTACGGCAATGCCGCCTTTGGCCACAATCTTTTTCATCATGGCTTTACCTTCTGCCAGCAATTGATCGGCAGGAACAACCTTGTTGACCAGGCCGATCTTTAAAGCTTCGGCGGCGTCGATCATGTCGCCGGTCAGCAATAACTCCAGAGCGCGGGTTTTGCCGATCAGGCGGGGCAGGCGCTGGGTGCCGCCGTAACCCGGGATGAGCCCCAAATTAATTTCGGGTTGGCCGAATTTGGCCTTCTCCGAAGCCAGACGCAAATGGCAAGCCATGGCCAGTTCGCAACCACCGCCAAGGGCAAATCCGTTGACCAAAGCCACGACGGGTTTTGGGAAAGTTTCAATGCGCGAAAAAAGTTGCTGGCCGAAGCGGGCAAATTGAAGGGCTGCCTCACCATCCAATTCTTTAATTTCTTGTAAGTCGGCTCCGGCCACAAAGGCCTTCTCACCGGCGCCTGTTAACAAGATGCCTTGAACCGTGTCATCGTTTTGTAACTGGGTAAATAGAGCATCCAGTTCCGAGAGCACGGTATGATTCAATGCGTTTAATTTTTCGGGCCGATCGATGGTTATAGTTGCAATGGAATCTTCGATTTCGATGACCAATGTTTTAAAAGACATGACCCCTCCGATGGTAAAAATGATTGTTTGTATTCGTATGCTAAATTTGTGAGCCAGACGTGCAAAATGCCTCAAAGGCGCGTTTAGCCCTTGGATAAAAGTTCCACCCGACTTTGATCACCGATCAAAAATCGATGCGTGGCCGGTCGATCGTTGGTGCGTACCACTTCCACATCGTTACCCAGCAGGCTGTGCTCGATGCGAATATCCACATCTAAAATTTTACATTCTTTTAGAATAATGCTGAACTCCACTTCACTATTTTTAATCAGACAGTCATCGTAGATGGATGTAAACGGGCCAATGTAGCTGTTCTCGATGACGGTATTTTTACCGATAATGGCCGGTCCCCGTACGGTGGAGTTAATAATTTTGGCTCCTTCTTCAATGGTTACTTTACCGGTAACCAGACTTTCCTTATCGACTTCACCCGCGATATGCGCTTCCATGTTGTCCAGAATAAGGCGGTTGGCTTCCAATAAATCGTAAGGTTTACCGGTATCTTTCCACCAGCCGGTTATTTCGGAATAGGTGATTTTGTAACCATGGTCCAGCAAATATTGATGGGCATCGGAAATTTCCAATTCGCCCCGAGCGCTGGGTTTGATATTATTGACCGCTTCGAAAATGGATTTGTCGTAAATGTAAATGCCCGTCACGGCGTAATCGCTTTTGGGGTGTTTGGGCTTTTCTTCGATACGCACGATGCGATTGCCTTTAATTTCCGGAACGCCGAAACGCTGCGGGTCTTTCACCTTGGAAAGGGTTAAATGGCAATTGCTTTTTTGACGTTCAAATTCGTCAATAAATTTGCGTAATCCGCCAACCACCATATTATCGCCCAAATAGAAAACAAACGGTTCTTCGCCGATGAAATCCTGTGAAATTTTGACCACGTGTGCCAGGCCTAAAGGTGCTTCCTGAGGAATAAAGGTCAATTTAACCCCGAAGCGTGAACCGTCGCCCAGGGCTTTGGGGATGGCATCGGAGTCGGCGTTGTGTACAATACCGATATCGGTAATGCCCGCTTGCGCACAATATTCGATGGCGTAGTGGATGATCGGTTTGTTGGCAATGGGAATGAGGTGTTTGTTTTGTGTGTGTGTTAAGGGGCGTAATCGCGTACCGCGACCGCCGCTGGTAATTAATGCTTTCACAGCTCCCCCGTAGTTAAGTTGAAACCATTAAGAAAGGCCGCTTTTGGCGGCCTGAAGTTGTATGTTGAAAGGTGCTTATTTCTTTTTCTCTTGCCATTTTTCGATTGTCGAAAGTTGCGAAGCCACGCCGTAAAGCTGAATGGAATGGGGATCGAATTGCGTACTGAAATAGGCCAGAGAAGGCAAAGAAAACAGATATTTTCCCAAAGCCATTTGTTGATCCAATTGATCGATCATGGCGGCGTAAGCCTGCTTGTCACCGATTTCACGGGTGGACATGAACGTAAAAATGTATTTGAGCAATTTAACGATATCGGCGTGTTCGGGTGAATTTTTCAAGGCGTCCAGACGGAAAAAATTCTTGTCCGCTTGAAAGGAGGCCAGGTTTACGGCACGGTGCCCGAATCCGTCGGAATCGGTAATCAAATGAATCTTGTGGGTGGCCAAATCGGGTTCGCGTAAAAAGATGTCGTAAAGATCGAACATGAAATTGCTGCGATAATTGGTAATGGGCAGCAGAACCGCATCGTAGTCGCCTTTTTTAATGGTTTGGTTGTTCACGGCCAAAGCCTTGATTTTGCCCTTGGAAATCTGCGGATCGTTTAAAATCTCCACCAGTTGGGAAAGTTCCTCGCGGAAGCCGTAATTTAAAGAAGTTACGATGCGTACCGTGTCGGGCAGTACCGAAAGATCGGCCGCCTGGGGCACGCTGTCCGGCACCACGATTTTTTCTTCCACATAATAGGAAGAAGAGGGGAATATGCTGTAATTTAAATAATCGTCGTAATTGTCCCGGTGGCCCTTGTAATCCACAATGTGCCGCTGTTGTTTGCTACCGACTTTGTAAAAGCGGTCGATGATCGCTTTATTGTCGATCAGATTGCGCAATGCTTTGCGCTGGGCACGATTCAAACGTTGGACGTTAAAGAAAATAGCGAAAAAGGTGTTACTTATGTTGGACTTGTAGAAAAATTCCGAAGTGTCGCTTAAAATCGGCGATAGGGCCCCAAAGGGCGTGCGCAAGAGCGTATTGATTTTTCCGCGACTTAATTCCGTGGTAAACGTACTGTTGTCGATGAACGGCTGCAAAATAACCTTGCCGATATGAGCCGGACCCGCCGGATTTTTAGGGAAGTAGATCACGTCTTTGTATTCGCCGGCGTACATGTAAGGGCCGGTTCCATCCGTGTAGTTCAGTTGGTTGTAAGTGGCGGTGTGCGGGAGAATTTTAAAGGACAAAACCTCTTTAATGTCGTCTTCAGTCCAGGTGCGATCGCCTTTGAATTTGAATTTGATTTCGTTGTTGTCGTCCGGGCCCACAAAATCGAAATTTTCAACGGCTTGCCCCACCAGAACAAAATCGGGCGAAAGACTGCCCAGTCGCTGAATGCGCTTTAAGGTAAAGCGCAAATCATTGGCCACAAAGGTAACCGCTTCTTGCGGGGTGATTTCAATATCCCCTTTATTCAGTAAAATTTTGTAACTGTCGTGCCATTTAACATTGGGCTTCAGGCGTACGGTAACCACATTATTGGCATCGATGCCCACCAATTCACCCAGACCGTCTTCGTATGTTACGCCGCTGGGATTGGCCGAAATGTTGAAAAGCCCGTCGTAAAGCACCTCGTCCAATTTATCGGCGATGGGTACGTTACCGGTTAAATGGGGATCCATGATCGGTTTTTGATGTGAGATGTACGGAATGACAATTTCACCCTTTAAATTGGGTGAAAGCACAAAATACAAGATCACGGCGATGGCCAGAATGAACACACCTGCCCCGATTATCCAATATTTTTTATCGATGCCTCGTTTGGCTGCAATTTCTTTCATTACCATTCTCCATGCTTAGTGATGGTTTTTAGTTGTCCGATTTTCATCCGGCGCAACTTTCTCAAATTAGCAAGAATTTAATGCTTTTTAATGATCGGTTTTTGGGCCATAACGCTAATCTGAAATACTTTTAGTCCGTCTTTTTTAAAGCGTACGGTTAAAATATTATTACTGGTTTTAATCATTTGCAAAGGCCCGACCTGACATTCGTAGTTGTTTTGCGCACTGGGTGCCACAATCATGTAACGTCCTTCGTTTTTAATAATTTTGCCGTTAAAGGTGATACTTTCGTACCACTTCCTGGAACCGGCGTTTTGCGCCAGCTCTTTCGGCAAACGCATGTAAACATCAAATACCGGGAACTGGGCCGGAGAAGGAATTTTTAAATTGACTTTAAACAGATATTCGTTCGTACCGCTGCTGTTGGAAGTAACCGGCAGGGCAAAGATGCGACGATAGGAACGGGGTCTGGTCAGTAACTTGGGAATGTTCGGATCACATTCCGCCACGCGGTTCTTTACGGTGCTATCGTCCCCGCGGTAGTGTTTGCCGTGAATTACAATGGCCCGTGCCTTTAGCACGCCCTGGTTATCCGGATTGGCAATCAATTGTTTGTACAAATTTTCAATGGCTGCCTTGGGAAAGGTGAGCGTCTTAATGGCCGTAAGCGCTGTGTTCAAAGCCTGCATTTGGGCCTGTGCCTTGGTACCCGGTACAAAAAAGGACGGTTGGTAAACCGGCTGAAATGCGGGATTAGCGTAAAGCGCCTCCACGTTTTCCACCGTGTTCAGGTTTTCGCGCATGAATTGTTGCGCCCGTGCTTTGGATTTTTGTACGATGGCCTGAATGAACGTGTCTTCCAACTCTTTGAGCAGTTTTATTTTTTGCGGTTTTATTTTGCTGTAATTAATGAAATCCCGGTCATTGTACAGGTTTTGCAGGGCTTCATCCGCCAATGCCCAATTTTCGCTTTGCAGGGCATTGCGAATAGCCTGGGCCTGTTTGTGTAAAGATTGCTGGTCTAACTGAGAATAGAGCGGTAACAGAAAATCAAGGTCTTGGTTTTTACGCAGCAAGTTCAAAATAGCGCGCAGGTCGTTTCGTTCTTTCAAAACATTAATTTCGGGCACCAGAGCATCCGCACGGCGATATTTTTTCAACAGTTGGTTAATGGAGCTTTGCAGCTTGTTCAGTTCGCGTTGCAATTGTTTTACACAGGTGTAATTCCGGTACGGTTTAAGTGCGGGGATATTGGCCCTGGGCATGGTGTACAACATTTTGGACAAAGTGGTTACAATGTCCGAGAAAAAGGAATTGGAAGGCATCTGCTTTTGTTGCTTTACTTTTGCCTGAATCGAAGCCACCTTCTTTTTCACTTTCCAAATATCATCAACCAACTTATTGTAGGCATAAACAAAAGCCCCCAAACGTTTAAAATGGTCGCTCATAATCAGACCCGCGGCAGAGTACAAATCTTCCACCTGCGGAATGGCGCTCTCGATGCGTTTGGCATCTTTCTTGGCTTTTAATTTATTCTCGTAGTAGGGAACAACTTCCGGTAAACGTTTCTTGACCAGGTCCCGCACGGTCATGATGATATGGTCGGGATAGTTTTCTTTATTTTTGAAAAACTGCAAGAAATCGGGAACAGCTTTTAGAAATTTTTCCGTATTGCCCCGACTGGTTCGTTCTTCTTGCAACAACTGCAAGACTTGCAGATATTTCTCCTGAAATGTAATTTCATCCTGCAATTGATTTTTTAATTTAATGAAATTTTGGTATGCCACATCGGTGGTGTTGCGAATGTTGGCCGGAAAAATGTCTTCGATTTGTTTAAGTTCGTCTTTTAATTGGAGAAGGTTTTTGTGCACCGTTTTGATGCGTTGAATTTCCCGGGCGGGACTCAAATCTTCCGGTTGCACACTTACACCCAAAGTTTCGTACGGCGTGCGTTCAACGGAATTTTCGTTAAGGGTTTTTTGGAATGCATTGTAACGTCGTTCGAATTTAAAGCGCCAACGCTCCACATAGCGGTAACGCATGTTCAATACCAGGTCCTGCTTGACTAAATCGATGACCCAATAATAACGCGGAACTGTATTGGAAACAGGGTAAACCGCCAGGTGGTCCGGCTCCGGGCTTTCGTCTTTAATCTCTATGATGCGGCCCTTGCCTTGATCAAAGGTTTCCGTTAAATAACTTTCGAAAAGATTCTTCTGAGCGATATCCAGAACCAAATATTCGTCCGGTGCGATGGCCGCAGGAAAAACCATGTAGTATTTTTTGTCTTTTTTCAGCTTAAAATATTTGCTGTCTTTCTTTATTTCGATAAACCCGTTTTCCTGCGGATTAATTGGCGGAACGGGTTTCAATTGTTTGTAAGCGGCGCAACTGAAAAGCAAAAGGGTGGACAGGGCTAAAAGGACGGCCTTTTTCATTGCATCTCCTTCGATTTGATTTTTCCCGAAAATTAGGCAAATTTGCCGTAAAAAACAATGTTATTGCAAAATAAATAGGGCCTACCCCTTTTGTACGTGACCCAAGACAAATAGGTGCCCGGCCTGTTTTTATTTGGACGGTTTCGACTCTTCTTCTGCAAAATGTTGAACGATTTGAAGGGCAACATTTTTGGGTATTTTGCCTTTTTCGACCAATGTCTTCACATCGGCCTGGCGAATATTTTTCACGGAGCCGAATGCTTTAAGCAATTGTTGCCTCCTTTTGCTCCCGATACCCGGAATGGCGTCCAATTCCGATTGCAAGGTGCGCTTTTTGCGTTGCTGGCGGTGAAACGTAACGGCAAAACGGTGGGCTTCGTCGCGAATGTGCTGCAACAGACGCAAAGCGGAAGAGGAGCGGGGTAGCATACGTGCTTCGCTTTCACCTGGCACAAAAACCTCCTCCAGGCGTTTGGCCAGTCCGATGATGGGTTGATCTTCTATTCCCAATTTTCGCAAAATTTGTAAGGCACTGGAAAGTTGTCCTTTTCCGCCATCCACCACGATTAAATCGGGCAGGCGTTTTTTTTCGCGCAGCAATCGGCTGTAGCGACGTTCCACCACTTCGCGCATCATGGTAAAATCATCCGGTGTTTGTTTGGACTGGATTTTAAATTTGCGGTAAGCACTTTTTTTAGGCTTGCCGTTTTCAAAGCGCACCATGGAAGCCACCGGATCGCTGCCCTGAATGTTGGAAATATCGAAACATTCCATGATTAACGGCGGCTTGGGCAGGCCCAAATCTCTTTGTAAAGCATTTACCGTGTAATGCACGGTTTGTTCTTTTTTCATCTTTTGCAACAGAAGATCATCCAGCAAATACCGTGCGTTCTTGACCGCCATTTTGATTAACTGATGTTTTTCACCGCGTTGCGGCACAACAATGTGCACCTTGCGTTGGGATTTTTCGCTTAGTAAAGCTTCCAATGCCCGGGCCGATTCCACGGGTACTTGCAGAAAAATCTCCTGAGGAATATCCTGAACGGTCAAATAATACCGGCGCAAAAAGTCATCCAAAATTTCGGCTTCGTCTTTCCACGTTTCCTGTTTAAAATAGAAGTGCTGTTTTCCGATGATTTTTCCTTCGCGCACTTTAAAGATTAAGGCGCAGGCTTCCTTATCTTCCAGAGCCACGGCCACTACATCGCGATCTTTTAAATCGGCCTGCACAATTTTTTGACTGTTGCGGTAATTTTCCAGCGCCGCCAGTCGATCGCGAACCAGAGCGGCTTCTTCGAATTCCATTTTGCGCGCATGCTCTTCCATTTGCGCACGCAGTTCATTTACTAATTGGCTGGTTTTGCCTTTTAAAAATTGGCGCACCTGATCGATCATTTTTCCGTAGTCTTCCTTGCTTTGCAAACCCTGGCAGGGGCCCCGGCATTTTTTAATGTAATAGTCCAGGCACAAAGGAATTTTTTTTTGCGCAATCACTTTCGGCGTTAAGTTGTGTTTACAGGAACGAATGGGGAAGATGCGTTTTAAGGTTTTTAGCACAAAGCGCACATCTTTGACATTGGTGTAAGGGCCGAAATATTCGGAGCCATCGCGTACCAGTTTGCGCGTAATGAAGACTTGGGGAAAATCTTCGTTGGTGATGCGAATGTAGGGATAACTTTTGTCGTCGCGTAAACTGACATTGTAGCGCGGTTTGTACTCTTTAATCAGATTGTTTTCCAGAATCAACGCTTCCACTTCGGAATCGGTAACAATCCATTCAAGATCGGCAATTTTACGGACTAAGGCCTCTAATTTGGGGTGATACGGACGCGATTTTTGGAAGTACGAGCGCACACGTTGACGCAACACACCGGCTTTACCCACGTACAAAACTTTGTCCGTTTTGTCTTTAAATAAATAGCAGCCGGGCTTAGCCGGAAGGCGTTTAAGCTTTTCTTCTAATTGCATTGTGCGCTTCCCGTTGATTTTGTTGCCGTTTAAGGTTTAAAGATAAAGGGTTACGGGAAAAGAGTAAAGGGTAACTGGGTACT
>CAZHIZ010000085.1:0-14187 GCA_964532875.1 uncultured Caldithrix sp.
TCATCCCGCAATTCCGATCTCATCTGTGCCATTTCATTTCGTAATTCGGCTTTCATCTCGGCTATTTCCACGCGAAGTTTGCCCAGTTCTTCGGATAAACGTCGTTCGAACTTTTCTTCGACGATTTCGATGATCTCTTCTTTCTGCGAATTGGCGGCTTGCATATCATTGAAAAAACGGATTAACGCTTCGGCTCCGTCATCGCCTAATTTATTACGCAATACCTTGGGGACGGAAACAATGGCCATTTTCCAAACCCTTCATTCGCTAAAAATGCGTTTTACGTTCTTTAATTGTCGTAACTTTTTTAGTAAATATAAATAAACTCCAACCCAATGCAAAATCATTTTGCAAATGGTCGCTTCTTATTCGTATTCCATGTCCATAAAACGGGGATCGAGCCGGTAGTCTCCAAAGCCGGTGTAATCGACAAACAGAAAAGTTTTGCGCAGGGAATAGTACTGCCAGATTTCATACGGCGGGCTGTCGATCTCAAAAGGATGGCGTTCGATATCGTCCGGGAAACCGAATTTAATCAGGATGCGTCCGCGGTCTGTTTGCCAGCCGTCAAGGGTCATGGTCGAAAAATGTTGATTGGCATAATTCACCCGCCGAAAATATTCATCTTTTAATTCGTTTTTCGATGTACTCGGGTCCGGATCACGTTCTTTCCAGTAGCGTTCGAAAAACTTCTGTTTTTCGGCCAGCGGCGCCTTTAAATATTTGTCCAATGTATCGGGGTCCAAAATGTAGCTCATTTGACGTAAGGCCAGATCGATGTCTTCTTTGGTCGTGGGCACGGTTGACCAGTAGAACGAAAAAGGCTGTTCGGTTTTTGTCTTTTTATTGCCGGAAATCAACTCAACGGTCAAAAGGTACTTATTGTGTGCCAGACGGGTTCGGTCTAATTTGAATAACTGGTGGAATATTTTGCTTTTGGGAACGAACACGAGTGTACTGTCGATTTCCAATATCCGTTTGGTGCGGCGCAGCCGTTCGGCTTTAAATTGGTAACGGATTTTTACGGGTTGATTTAAATTCTGCGTAAAGGCATCAAAGTAAATGTAAAACGCTCCTTTTTTTACGGAGAAATTATTGCCGAATGTGGGCAGAAAATCAATTACCTGTCCCGATGAATCCAGAGTAACCGATTGCAGAAATAGCAGGCTGCCCAGGGCTACCGGTTTGCGGGCGAAATCTTCCATTTTGAATTTGATTTTTCGCTTGGCCGATTTATTGGTAATTAAGTCCGTTGATTTGGCCAGCAAGGTGTATTCTCCGGGGAGTAAATCAAACTTGTCTTTCAAAATAACGGATTTTGTGCGACTGTTGGTCAGATTAAAATCTTTGACATTAATCTTGCGGTTAATGGTGTGGTTGTCGACTACGTTTCCCTTTTTATCGTAAACGGCAAATAGAATTTCAAAATTGGTGTCGAAGCCGCTCGAGTCGCTTTTAATAAAAGTTAAATCGTCGTACAGGAAATGAGCCATAACCAGAAGTTTGTGATGCTGCAGGTCGTTTTCGAAACCGTCTTGAATGGCCAATTCAAAAAAAGGAAGCCCGATGCCGCTCTGTTTGGAAGTCTCCAAATATTGAGCAAAGCTTCGGGTCGATATCAAAGAAAAAAGAAAGACAAGCAAAAGTAATTGCAAACTTCTCATATTAAACGCTCTTTTTAACTTGTTTATTAAACAATACTATTTTATTCGTCTCGATGCAAGGGGATTTTATTCGCCGCTTGCCATCCTTTACTTTAAGGGACATTATTTCCGTTTATTAATTTAATGGAATCTGCGAATATTTGGTTTCAAAAAAGTCGGGACGTCGATTTTATTTAGAATTGAAATCGTCAAAATCCGCTTTAATCATTCGAATCGGATGCCGTCCATTCCGCGTACAATTCGTATTCACTGGCATCCACAACAGAAACTTTTTGCAAAGACCCTACGGGAATGCTTCGGGCACCTTTTATATTTTGAATAATGACTTCATTATCGATCTCCGGGGCATCACGATATGTCCTGCCGGAGTAAATGTTTTGCACGGAATCGTATTCGTCGATGAGCACGGTAAGCGTTTTGCCGATGAATGTTCTGTTCTTGCGGAGCGAAATTTCGCTTTGTGTCTCCATTAAAATCCGTTGTCGTTCTTTGGCTAAAGCTTCGTCCACTTTTTCGGGCAGGCCATAGGAAGCCGTTCCGTCTTCGTCGGAGTAGATAAACGAACCGAGACGATCGAATTCGATGTCCTTAACAAATTGCAGCAACTCTGCAAAATCGGCTTCGCTTTCGCCGGGGTGCCCTACGATTACCGTGGTGCGTAGCGTAATGTCCGGGACTGTTTTGCGTGCGGTGTCCAATAGACGAATAATGGATTGCCGCGTGTCGCCGCGGCGCATGAGACGCAGCATTCGTTCACTGATGTGTTGAATGGGCAAGTCAAGATAATGGACTAATTTTTTGCTGTCCCGCATTTGCTGCAAAACATCAAGCGGGAAATTGGTTGGGTACCAATAGAGCGGACGAATCCATTGCACCCCGGATAAGGATTCCAATGATTCCAGCAATTCCGTAATGGCCTGGCGGCCGTACAAATCTTTGCCGTAATAGGATGTATCTTGCGAAACAATGATGATTTCCCGGGCTCCGTTTTTTTCTAAATGTTGGGCTTCTTCGAGCAATTGCTCCAGCGGTTTGCTGCGATGCCTTCCGCGAATGGCGGGTATCGCACAAAATCCGCAAGTATGATTGCATCCTTCGGAAATTTTTAAATAGGCGTAATGGCGCGGAGTGCTAATGAGACGCGTACGTTGTAATTGGTCGATGGCGGCATGTCCTTTGCCCAGCGTTTTTAAAATCTGGCCGTATTCTTCCGTTCCGAAAATGGCGTCCACCTCCGGAATCTCTTTTTCGATTTCCCGGCGATAACGCTGCGTTAGACATCCGGCCACAAACACCTTTTTGGCCGGGTCTTCCTTTTTGAGCTCCAGTGCTTCCAAAATGGTCTGGATCGATTCTTCCTTGGCTTCGTTAATAAATCCGCAGGTATTAATAATAATAACATCCGAATCGCGTGCATCGTCCGTTAATTCAAAGCGATTGATTTTTAAAAGGCCCATCAAATTTTCGGAATCTACAATATTTTTAGGGCAACCCAGGGTAATGACGTTTATTTTTTTCATGATTTGGCAAACAGTCCTTCTGCAAATTCTTTGGGATCAAATAATTCGAAATCGGTCATTTTCTCGCCCAGACCGATGTACTTGACCGGCAGGCCCAGTTGGCGTTTAATGGAAAGAACCACGCCCCCTTTGGCCGTACCGTCCAGTTTGGTGAGAAAAATGGAATTTACATGAACGGATTTGATGAATTCCCGCGCCTGACTAACCGCATTTTGGCCGTTACCGGCGTCAAGAACCAGAATGGTCTCGTGCGGTGCATCGGGAATTTGCTTTTGAATGACTTTGTAGATTTTTTCCAATTCGGCCATTAAATTGACTTTGGTGTGCAGGCGTCCGGCCGTATCGATGATCAGATAATCCACATTGCGGGCAATGGCCGCATTTATGGCGTCGAATACCACGGCGGCGGGATCGGCGTTGGGCTGATGTTTGATGATGCCGCAATTCAGGCGTTTGGCCCAAATTTCCAATTGCTCGATGGCTGCGGCACGAAAGGTGTCGGCAGCGGCTAAAAGCACCGTTTTGCCCTGCGATTGGTAAAAGTGCGCCAACTTGGCGATGGAGGTTGTCTTGCCCGTACCGTTTACCCCCACTACCAAAACGACGAACGGTTTATGATCTTCGGAAGTCGGTTGAGCGGGGAATTCCAGTTGTTTACGGACTTCGTCTTTTAAAATGGCAATCAAGTCGTCCGCCGATTCGAACTTTTCTTTTTTAGCGCGTTGACGAACATGTTCCAGAATCTCCATCGTTGTATCCACACCCACATCACCGGTTATTAGAATTTCTTCCAGTTCTTCCAAAAGATCGTCATCTATTTTGTTGTGGCCGCTAATGGCAGCCGTGATTTTGGTGAATACGTTTTCTCTGGTTTTCTTTAATCCTTCTTTAATTTTACCGAACACAGCAGTCCTTTCTTCTTTTTAATGGTACCAATCACATCGAGTAACTTTAACCTACTTTGGAAATAAAAAGATTCAAAATTATTTTTGCCCCTTAAAATTGGGGTAATCGTAATCAAACCGCGCTTTAAAATACCAGCGGGTGGCAAAATAGCCCGTTAGCATTAAAAGGAAGTACAGGGGAATTTTTAAACAAACGGCTATGGCGAAAAACAAAATGCTGAATTTGGTGGCCAGAATGGTGGCCGATACCTCCGGTTTAATAAGGGTGTAAACGAAAAAAGGCAGCGAAGGCACTAAAATGAGCAATGCCAGCCGGTCGCCTAAAACGAGAGCCGAGATTAGTCCCGCGACAAAGAGCAAAAAAGAGACATAGATAATACGTTTGCTTCCGAATAAGACGGCTAACGTACGTTTGCCTGCACTTCGATCCCCTTCCACGTCCGGCAGCGTGGTAAAAAAATAGAGAGCCGTATTCAAAAACAAATAGGGGAGTGCATCTAAAAGCAGTTGGGCGGAAATTCGTTTGCTAATGGCCAGCCATCCAAAGACGAAGGCCAGAAAACCCATGCTCGCATTGGCCCACAAACTCCACCATGGCCTGTCTTTAAATTTGAAAGGACGAAAATTGTACAAGTAACCCGTTATTAAAATAAATAAGAGAATCGTAATGAAGACGGCGGAATTTTCGTACCAACTCAGGCCTAAAGCCAAAACACACAAAACCGATACCTCGACGAGCGCTTTGCCTTTTGAAATATGGCCTTCGGAAATTAAAAAGAGTTTGTTGTTTTTTAAATCGCTCTGTACATCGGCTAATTGATTCAGCAAAAAACTGGCACCCATAGCCGCGGCAAAGGCCACGAGCAGGCGAACAATTTGTAGATAATCGAATTGACCCGTTTGTTGCCAGGTAAGAAAATAGCGCGTTTTGTAAACGATCAGATACCCGGCCAATAAGGTGGACCATCCGGGATAAAAAAGCATGGGACGAAGTACAAAAAGATAATCAAGCGATTTAAGCCAGCGATGTCCTGTTTTGTTGTGCATCGATTTCCTTCGGATTTATTTTTTTGATAGGGCGGTATGCCTGTTTGTAACGGAAAAACTCATCGTTCCGTTCGTTTTCTAATTTAGGACGGAACGGTTTAGAAAACAATATGGAATTAGCAACGTAACGGGCTTATTCCAACCGAATGTGGTTGGAATAAATCCACGGACGGCGGCCCAAGGTTACCTCCACGCGATAGACTCCGGGCCGATCGGCAGGAAAGGAAATATCCCGGCCCTTCTCTTGAGCCACGATTTTTCCGTCGTGTATTAATTTAACCGCCGCGGGTTTGGGCAGATGAATGCTTAAATTGGTGTTGGCGGCCAGGGTAAGACTTTCGCCCATGGTAGCGCTGCCCAAGGCGTTTTCCGCCCGGAAGGTGAATTCGGTTGCCGATCCCAGATAGACATGAGAAATAAAACAGCGCCCGGCCCGCAAAGAGGCGTAGATTTCCTGCAAAGCCTGTCGGTAGTCTAGGGAAGGCGTGATACGGGCCGTACTCAGGATATGGGTGCGGATCGTTCGGAAAGAGACTTTGTAGCGAAAGACCCGAATGGCAAATCCACCGATTAAACGATGCAAAAAACCGTGGGCATCCACTCCGCCCACGCCCACAACTTTGCGTTTAAGATTCAGCATGTCCCAGCGTTGCAAGGTTTCCGGCTTGGGGCTTACGATGGAACGACGCGGGTGCAAAATGCGCCAGAATTTGTTAATGTGGGTCAATCCTTCCATCCATTCCGACATTTGATTCCAGATTTCAATTCCGTGAAAACGATCGGAATTCCATAAAGTCCAGGGGTACGGCGGGTACTGTTTGATGTGTGAACGGCTCTCATCGGGATGGGCAATAAAGCCCAGGCCACCCAACTCGTCCACCTCCCTTACATACGTTTCGGCAGAGTAAGCGGGGCCGAACTCTTTGTCGATGTTAAAAGCCAGATAGTGATTGCGGTCGTCTTTGTCGTTGATTTCGGTACCGACACCCACCAGAACATTACCGTACCAGCCTTCGAAGCCCTCTTTTTTCCCCTTTAAGGTATTGTGATCCGTGATCAGTAAAAAGTGCACATCCCCCAGTTCGTTGGCAATTTGCGCAATTTCGGGGATGGGGCGCGTACCATCGCTAAAGATGGAATGAATGTGCAAAATGCCGGTGTAGCAGTGGTAAGCAGCCGGTATTTCCTTTTTATTTGAATTCAAGAATGCACCTCCCCAAAAAAATACCGAGCACGTCGGCGCTTAAATCTTTCCAGGAAAAAATATTGTGCGGTTTAGTAGAATCCCACAATTCTTTGCCAACCCCCAGACTAAAAGTAAAGCCCATGGCCCATTTCATTCCCGATCGGTAGTTCACTCCGAATTCCTGTTGCATGGTTTTGGTGGCGGCTATGGTCACCATCATGCTGCCTAACAAATGCAATCCCTTGTCCGGGGCAATCCAGCGATCAATGACAACGGGCGCTTGCCAGCGGGGTGCCGTTTGCAAAGAATCGTCAGCAACTCTTTTTTGAGCATGCACGCCCTGAATCCCCAATAAAAGTAATAAAAACACTAAGCCCCATTTGTTAAAAACGTACATGAAAATTCATCCCCCAAAAGTTTCTTCCGGCCCAGGGTACAACGGTTAATTTCATGGCTAAATCGAATTTGTACAGATAGGCACTGGCGTAGGCATCGGCTACGGTTAAAAAATAAGCCGCACCCAAATACCAGATGTATTTGGAACGTTCGTCGCGATATTTGGTGTTGCGGGTTTGGTGGTAGCGGTTGTCGGCTTGTTTCACTCTGAACAATAAATAACCGTCAAGCGCGAAAAATCCGGCGGCCTTCCAATAGGAAGCCGTGTACCACTGGCCCCATCCGGGCAGCATGGCCGAACGCAGAGCGGCACCCCAGGGCGATTTTAACGGTTTGTCCGAAAAAAGCCCGCCGTGCCATCCCACAGGCTTTTGGCGAAAGCCGGCATCGGCGGCATCCAAAACATTCAAAAGATGCACGAATATTCCGGCGCTTAGATTCCAGCGGTACGAATAATAGTGATGGGGCGCTTTGCCTTTTAGGTAATGATAATAATGAAAAGCCGCCTGATAGTAAAAATGGGCGCTTGCCGTGTAGAAAAAAGCGGCTTGCGGTAAGCGTTCCTGCACCACTTGGCCCCAGCCCGGGACAATTAAGGAACGTAACATCGTGCCGTAAGGATTAAGCGGTTTCAGGCTATCGCTCGGAGCGCTTTGGGCAAGGCCGTTTTTAGGCACGGTTAGAAAAAGAAAAAGTGCCATGCCGATTGCGAATCGAAAAAACGGGAATCTCTGTAAAAGGGCGAATGAAATGTTTTCCCGTAATGCCGCTCGAGGTCTGTTTTTACCCATTGCTGTCCTGAAGTCTCTAAAATTTACATTCCTGATCAAAAATCCAATTCCTTCTTAAAATAGGTGTCGTGACAAATTTTGGTCATGGCGAACAGGATTCAATACTCTTTTTGGGAGAGGGGAATTTCCACTTTAACATAAGTTCCTTTTCCCTCCACCCCGCGAATGATAACCTGCCCCCCAAACATTAAGGCACGTTCGCGCATGCCCAAAATTCCCAGGGATCGGGACGATTCGATTTGCTGCGGCTTAATTCCACAACCGTTATCCGTAATTTCTAAAATAACACGCTGACGTTTTTTTTTCAAAAAGATCGATACGCGATCCGCGCGGGCATGGCGGGCTACGTTGGTGAGCGCTTCCTGAAAAATACGGAAAAGCGCCGTGGATGTCTCTTTGTCCAAATCGTTCAATTCTTCGGGAAGAGAGTAGCGGCACTGGATGCCGAAATGCTGGCTGAATTCCTGTGCCTGCCATTCCATGGCTGCCACCAGACCCACCTCGTCCAAAATAGGGGGGCGTAATTTAGCCGAAATACGCTGTACGGATTCCACAGCCTGACCGATTAATTGGGAAATATTTTGTACTTTTTCCCGAACTTCGGGTTCGTTGTCCATGTAATTTTTGCAGAGCAGCGAAATTTGTATTTTTAGAACGGTTAACAACTGTCCCAATTCATCGTGAATTTCGCGGGCAATCATCGAGCGTTCTTCTTCCCGAATTTCATGGAGACGCGAGGCCAGTTGTCGTAATTGTTCTTTGGAACGTTGTAAGGCTTGCTGGGCGCGTTTTCGTTCGGAAATATTGCGCACAATGGACAGTACCGTGGGTTTACCCTTGTATTCGAACAAGTGTGCGCTAATTTCCACCGGAATGCGGCGTTTGTCTTTGCGAAAATGTTCCACCTCGTAAATGACATGCCCTTTTTTTAGCAAGGTTTGTAAAGCATCTTTTTCTTTCTGGCGGTATTCGGGCGGAATGAGGGTTAAGGGTGTCAGGCGTAAAAATTCTTCCCTGGGGTACAAGTAGGTTTCGCAGGCACTTTGATTGACTTCGATAAAGTGCTCGAAACGCAAATCTTCATTTAAATGGTTAACAAAAGCCGGATCATTGGCATTATTGAAAAGCATCCGAAACCGTTTTTCACTTTCGGCTAAATCGAACAGCATGCGCTTACGGGCGGAGATATCTTTAATCACGGTAAGAAGTGTAAGACCGTGATCGGGGAAGGAAAGTAGGGAATGGGAAAATTCCAGCCACAGAACGTCACCGAACCACATTTTGTATTGAGACTCGTGGGAAAAGGTTTTTTTATTTTCATGCAAATAAAGCTCAAATTGCTCCAAAAGTTCGGCTCGTTCCTGTGCATCGTAAACAATGGTAAACGGCCGGTTTAAAAGCTGTGGACGATTTAAACGTACCAGATGGCAAAAAGCTTCGTTAACAGCCATTATTTTGCCGTCGGCATTAATAAGCACCATGCCGTCGGAAGCACTGTCCCACAATTGACTGAAAAGTTGTTCCGAATGGAAAAAATTATTTTCTTTTTGAATTTTGTCGTTTCCGGCCATAAGCCATCGTTTTTTTTGTTGTCTTGTGCCTTTAAATGATTAGCGTAAGAAACGCAATGCGGGCTATGCCGTTTCGTCTTTTAAAAGTAAGCGCTCAATACCGGCGCGTCCGATGATATTGTATTTTTCCGCTAAAACTTCTTCATCGGCCAAATCTTCGTCGGTAACAAAGCGGACATTCAAAAGTCCCCCTGTTTTTACCCCGGTACGCTGGTAGTTCATTTCATCCAGACATAAACTCCAACCCTCGAGCCACTTTTCCAGTTCCGCCCTTTGTTTGGAGTTTCCGTTAAAATGTACCAGCAAATCGATGGTGCTGCCGGCTTTTTCGATCTCATAGGACGGATTGCCTAAAATGTACAAACCTTTAATTCCGAAATAATTGGCATCCAAGTTGGAAGCGATTTTTTCAACCATTTGTCTACGCCAGCGTTGATAATCGAAATAGGAAAAACTGTAGGAAAGCGTAGTCGCTTCCGTATCGATCTGCACGGAACCTTGTGCTGCCAGCATGCCTATGGCTTTGTTTTGCTCTCCATTCATTAAGAGATGAAAATAAAGATGTTCGGAAACTTTCGGCACGTCGATCAGATGAATGACTTGGCCTAAATAGCCCAATGCAGGCAGAATTTCGTACAGGGCATTCGGTGTTTGGGTAAGGAAATCTTCATTAAAAACGTTGCCTTCTTCATCCGGATAAAGGGGCAGGTATTTGATGCCTGCCTCTACCAGGTCTTGAAAAAAGTGGGTGCCGAAAGAAAGGTCCGGCACATAATTGCCCTTTTTTCGGGCGATTTCGATCAGGGCGGCCGTATTATTAATATCCGAATAAGTGACACTGACTCCCAGACGAATATCGCCCCGGCTTCCCCAACGACCGGGTCCCATCAAAATAAAGCGTTTTTTGGGTAAAATTTTATTTAACTCACCCACCACGCGCCCTACGGTTTTCAAGCTTTGTACATCCTTAATTCGGGCATATTGTTCCGGATCCACATAGACGATGAATTGGATATCCGCAACGATGCCGTTGGTAATGTATTTGTTGGCCGTAAAAATAAGACGCTCCGGCGGAACGGATTTTGGTATTTGGGCCGGTGCCGTGTCTTTGGTGTAACTCTGCGGGCGGCATTGCAATAAGTAAAAATACCGGCCGTCATGCGCAAATTCAATATCGACCGGTGTGGCTAAACGATTTTGCAGCTCTTTTAAAATGATATGGATTTCTTTAATAAAGTCTGTTTGTTGTAATAAACCGTTAAATGTAACAACCAAATCCGCCGTTTTAAAATCCGTATTAAAACCGGGGGGCCGCAATAACGATCCGTCAAAAACCGAAACAATCTCTTTCAGCATTGGGTAGCTGTCACCGTATTCTTGAAATAGTGTTTTAATATCAATCGATTCGAATGTATTGGATTTTAGGTTGATAACATCGATTTTTTGAGGCGAGTACCGTATGATATCCTGTACATCCACATTGGCGCGCAGTTGCGGTTGGCCGGGAGCGATCATAACCGGGTAATCATCACTTAAGCGATCTACGGCTCGGGTACCAAGCCCGGGCACCAGCCGGATGAGTCCGTCTTCCCGGCGGATGCGAGGCGACCAGCGGAATTCATTATTGCTAAAAGCGACACCGGCAAAAGCGGGCATAAAGTAGGGCCCCACTCGCTCTCCCACCACTTCCTGAATCATGATGCCCATTTCTTCATGAAAATCCAACAAGCCGCGTTCCGCCCGATATTCGATGGGGTCCGGTCCAATCGTAGAAGCGTACACCTCGGCGATCGCATCACATAAAGCTTCCAGACGTTCCGCTTTACTGCCCTGATTGGCAATGAACAAGCTCTTGTATTTTCCCGAGAAGGCCGATCCCAGCCGGTCCTCCAGCAAGCTGGAACTGCGTACAATCAAAGGACGTTCACCGAAATCGTCCAAGGCCATAGCAATTCCTTTGACAATTTCAGGCGGGAAGTACGAATTTTTGAACAATTGTACCACATGCGGATACTCTTTACGCACCTCATTGATGGGTTTGTATTTTTGCTCCAGCATTTCGTCCAAATTATTGTAATGCATAAAATAGATCATGGCGTCCGAGGTAATATGCCAGGTTTTGGGTGTTTTAATATTTTCCAGCAGGGGCTGTGACTCTTTAATGGTTTCCAAAACATGATAAGCCAAGAACACACCGGCACTTTTCCCGCCCAGTTTCCCATGGCTACCGATGGGGAAAATCATGCGTTGCAAAAGCCGGTAAAAATCGCGAACATGCACATAATTTTTGGCGATATTGATGAATTCCAATTGATCGGTAAAAAAACGACGAATGAGCGAGGCCCGTACGCCGATAAGGGTGGAAGGAGAGAGTTGCATGCCTTGCGGATTAATTTGGTAATAGCGCCGCAACGCTTCGTTAATATCGGTTAGCGAGCTGTTGTTGTCGGATGTGGTGCGTACTAAAAAACTGGTTTTGTCTTCCTGCATCCAACGCTGAATTCTTTCTAAAATTTCACCGCTGGTTAAATATTTGGAAGCCAAATCGAAAATTTCTTTGGCCAAGCGATTGATATCGGTCGATTCTTTTTTCTTTAAAGGGGCATTAGTTTCTCCCCAAATGACTTTGTCCTCTTCCGAAATGGCATACGGATTAAATTTTTGTAATAAATCATTGGCCTCGGCAATGCCTTTCCAAACAAGATGGTTAAGCATTTTACGAGAGATACGTAAATACACATCGGGGTCGGTGCGTTTCAGCAATTCCAGAATAATTTTCCATTCACCGGGTTGCCGGCCGCCAAACGAGTTTTTGGCCGTTTCCCACTTGTCGAAGATTTGCTTTAGTTTTAAATACATGATGTGGTAAGAAAGGCGCTGGGCCAGGGTATTAAGCGTCTCTTTTTCGTCACGTAAAAACGGTCCCACTTCAATGGTCGGCTTTTCCTCGGTGTAACAAACCCGAATTTGGCCGATAACGCGATTCTGAAAATAAAGATTAGCGGTTAAAGCCCAGGGCGTGTCTTTAAAATGTGCAGTTGTAAATTCCTTTTTTTGATAGGTGATTTTTACCTTGCAGATTTCCGGATACTGGAAAGCGCTGGGCAAAAGATTGGCTATGCGTTTGAAAATTTCATCCAATTCCAATTCGGGATTATGCAGCAGTTCCTCAATTTCGTAAAGCACATTCAATTCACGGACGCGCTCTTCCAGCGTATTGATAAGTTTATCAAGACTTTCGGGGTTCCCTACCCCGTTGGGATTTAACGGACTCATGCTTGGGTCACCTGCCGGTTGTTTTACATTCTACCCTTAAAATAAGAAATCCGGTGGCGAATTGCCACCGGATGATCCTTTTAGAAACATCAACGTCTTTTTGGCTTTCCCGTTTAAACCCAACCGCGATCCTTACAAGCCTGGGCCACCCGTTCAATGGCGATAATGTAAGCCGCATCGCGCATGTAAAGTTTTCGATTGTCGGCCAATTTGGCTACGGACCAGAAAGCCGAAGTCATTTTATCATCCAAACGTTTTAAGACTTCTTCTTTAGTCCAATAAAAATTCATATTACTTTGAACTTGCTCAAAGTAACTGCAGGTAACCCCGCCGGCATTGGCTAAAAAATCGGGGATTACGTAAATGCCGCGTTTTTCAAGGATGGCATCTGCCTCCGGGGTCGTCGGACCATTTGCCCCTTCCGCAATCAGTTTAACGCTGGGTTTGATTTTTTGTACGTTGTCTTCAGTGATTTGATTTTCCAGAGCACAGGGCAAAAGGACTTCCACTTCCTGTTCAATCCACACCTCGCCCGGCAAAACTTCATAGCCCAGTTCTTTGGCTTTTTCTTTGTCAATGCCGCCAAAACGATCCGTAATTTTGCGCAATTCATCCAGTTGAATACCGTCTTTTTTACGAAAAGCATACGATGTTTGATCTTTTTGATCCCATGACGAAACACAAATGACTTTGCCGCCCAATTGAGTGAATTTTTCGATGGCGTATTGAGAAACATTACCAAAGCCCTGTACGCTGGCCGATGTTTTTGTGATGTCCATATTCAAAAATTTCATGGCTTCGCGTACGGTGAAAATAACACCGTAACCGGTCGCCTCGGTACGACCCAGGGAGCCGCCCATACCTACCGGTTTGCCTGTAATAAACCCGGGAAAATGTCCGCCGGTTAACGTTTCGTATTCATCCAAAATCCAGAGCATGTGTTGAGCGTTGGTCATTACGTCTGGTGCGGGCACATCGGCAAAGGGTCCGACATTCTTGTAAATTTGGCGAATCCAACCGCGGCTGATTTGTTCCTGCTCGCGTGCGCTTAAGTTGTGCGGATCACAAACCACGCCACCCTTACCGCCGCCTAACGGTAAATCGGCTACGGCCGTTTTCCAGGTCATCCACATGGAAAGCGCCCGCACGGTATCGATTGTCTCCTGGGGATGAAAGCGAATGCCGCCTTTGGCCGGGCCGCGGGCATCATTGTGTTGCACGCGAAATCCGCGAAAAATTTTAACCGTACCGTCATCCATGCGGACAGGGATGCTAAAGTGATATTCCCGTAAGGGGTTGCGTAAAAGGTCGCGTGTGGCCTGATCCAAACCGATCATTTCGGCTACTTTGTCGAATTGTTTTTGTGCCATCTCGAAGGCATTAAAAGATTTTTCGGACATGTTGTGTATCCTTTCTCAATTAATTTTTCAAAACAATTAATGGTTTCGTTGAGCATTGTGAAAATGCTAATTTACAAAGGAAATGTGTAAAAAAAAATTTCTTTGGGCCAAAATCGGCAGTTTAAAAAAATTATTTTTATTAAGAGACGGAGTAGTATTTATTTGTCTTCCCGGGAAAATAGTTTAGATATCCTGTCCTATGCCGTCGGTGGCCGAACGGCAAAATAAAACAAACGAGCAATGACATGACTTGTTCCAAAAAAGCGGTTTTAAAAAATGATTTAAAATAGAAGATGTTTTAGCTGAAATGATCGCTGGTTGGTGCTAAGGCGGGTGTGGTATTTCTGCAGAATTTAGGGCAGGTCTTTATTTCCGCTTTTTGATTTTGTAAATTGCACTGTCCGTTTCTCATGCCGTGAAAGGCCCCCAAA
>CAZHIZ010000086.1:0-3410 GCA_964532875.1 uncultured Caldithrix sp.
TCATTCGTGCATTCGTGGCTTTTAACAGGCGACCAACCACAGAGCAGAACCCATTTAACCATTCAACGATTCAACCATTCACCTATTCACCTACAAATTTCTTTTCTAAAAATAGAATCCATTTGGCTTTCGTCCGTCCATTCTCATCCTTACTACTTTCCGCTGATATTCCGAAAATATTTGTAAAATTCACTACCGGTGGTCAATATCAGCCAATCTTTATCCGAAAAGGTCGTTTTGTATGTTTCCAACGTTTTCAGGAACCGGAAAAAGTCACGGCTTTCGGCATTACGGTTGTACGCGCTGGCGTAAATTTGCGTAGCTTCGGCATCGGCTTTGCCTTTAATCTCCTCTGCCGTCCGGTAGGCCTCGGATTGAATCTTTTTCAACTCGCGTTCTTTGGCCCCTAAAATTTTCGAAGCCTCTCCCTGCCCTTCCGAACGATATTTCTCGGCAATACGTTTCCGCTCGGTAATCATGCGTTCATAAATTTTCTGCTGCACTTCCTTCACGTAATTAATTCTCTTAAAACGCAAATCCAACAAGTCAATGCCCAGTTCTTTGGCCCGCGGCCCGGCAGCATTCAAAATTTCACGCGTAATCCGTTCACGCCCGTATTTAATCGTCGGAAAGACATCTTCGATACTGTTGTCCGAAAGGGACGTATCGCTCATGGCCAATGGCTTGCGGTTGGTGCTGCGCACCAATTCCACCAAATTATGCTTGGCCACTGCATTACGCGTTTCCCCGTTCAGGATATCATCCAAACGGGCCTGGGCACCCCGTTCGTCACGTACACGCTGGAAAAAGAGTAAGGGATCGGAAATACGCCAGCGTGCGTACGTATCGACCCAGATAAAACGTTTATCTTTGGTCGGAACCTGTTTGGCCGCTCCGTCCCATTCCAAAAACCGTTTGTCGAAATAAGTGGCCTCTTCAATGATGGGCACCTTAAAATGAATACCGGGGGTCATAATGGGTTTGCGTACGGGTTTGCCCATGCGCGTGACAATCACTTGCTCGGTCTCGTTTACAATAAATCCAGCCGAAATCAATACGATGGCGGCCAGCAGAATAATGCTCCCTAAAATAATGGTTTTCTTGCTCATTTTTGCCCCCCTAACTTATTTAAATCGAACAGAGGCAGAATGCCGGTGGCTTTCTTGTCCAAAATTAATTTGCGGCCCACTTTTTGCAGTACATCATTCATTGTTTCCAGATACATGCGCTGCTTGGTAACCTCCTTGGCTCGTTTGTATTGATTAAAAAGAGCATTAAAACGCGCCACATCCCCTTGTGCCGTATTGACCCTTTCCAGAGCATACCCGTGCGCTTCTTCAATGATCCGCTGCGCTTCACCACGGGCCTTGGGAATTACTTTGTTGTATTCCGATCGTGCCTGATTGATCAATTTTTCCTTTTCCTGCTGGGCTTCGTTGACCTCGTTGAAAGCCGGTTTTACCGCGTCAGGCGGATTCACATCCTGCAACACGATTTGATCGACTTTAATACCGGTTTCGTATTGCGTGGCCAGTTTTTGAACCGCTACTTCGGCACTGGTGGCTATTTCCTGGCGCCCCACGGTGAGGACTTCGTTAACCGTACGGTCGCCGATGATTTCACGCATAACCGCCTCGTTAATATCACGAAATGTGGCTTCGGCATTGCGGATGCGGAAAAGGTATTTGTACGGATCGGCAATGCGGTATTGCACAATCCATTCCACCTGAGCGGCGTTTAGATCTCCGGTGAGCATTAAAGACTCATCGGTGTATTTTCGGGAAGAAAATTGGGTTCGTACCCCGGGGCGTAATGTCCGGAAGCCGAATTCCTGTTTTAATTGCCGTTGCACCGGTACTTTGTAAACGGTCTCGATGCCAAATGGCCATTTAAAATTCAAACCCGGATCCACCGTACGAACGTATTTCCCCAATCGCAGAACCACGCCGACTTCCTCCGGCTCAATGGTAAACCAACTGGAAAAGAAAAATACCAATAGCACAATGACGGCAAGCGTCCAGCGCAAAGCCTTCCCCGAAATTTGGGGAGGTTTAAAATTCTCCAGATTAAAGTTGTCGGTTTGGGCGCTCATGAACACCTCCTTTTCATATTGTGAGATAGATTGTAACTTTTATTTGTTTTAGAATTCTCATCCTAAAATGATCGTTAATTGCTATTGTACAGACAAGCGTGGTTTTTATTCGAGCTGACTTTTACAAAGCCCTATTTTTACCTTTATTTCCTTTTGATTTTCACAAGCCCACATTTCTGTTTTTATTAAGATTACCACGAACTCCAGCGTGCCGCACAAAACATTTCCCTTTTTTTAGCGGCAAGTACCCTTCTCTACCCAAGCGCTGTTCGTAATATTAATGCCTGTGCCTGCCCGCTTTGCATTCTTAAGCGAAACACGGCTTCTCGCCATCGTGAGCAATGGATAAGGTAGTTCAAAAAGGAGAGGATTCCAATTAATTCGGTGAGAAGAAAGCTTAAAGCCAAACGTGGCGTCCTTTTTGCGGTTCAAAAAGATTGACCAAAGCAAAGCCGGCAATAAAACCTCCGATATGCGCAAACCAGGCCACACCGCCTTGCAGTCCGGGCAATAATGCATTCCAACTGTTCATTAATTGAAAAACAAACCAAATTAAAAGAACGATAGCCGCCGGAATATGGATGATATCGATAAAGATAAAAAGAAAGATCAAAACCGTAATGCGATTCCTGGGGAATTTAAGTAAATAGGCCCCCAAAACACCGGAGATAGCTCCGCTGGCTCCGATCATGGGCACGGTGGAGCTCGGAGCTAACAGCACCTGAGTCAGGGCGGCGGCCACACCCATTAAAATGTAAAATATAAAATAGCGAAAATGCCCCAAAGTAAATTCAATATTATCGCCGAAAATGTACAAGTAGAGCATGTTACCGAACAAATGAGCAATCCCGCCATGCATGAACATGGAAGTAAAAATTGTCAAAAATCCGTAAGTTTGCTCGCCGGGAGTGAAAAGACGCGCCGGTACTAAACCGTAACGGTAAACAAAATCCTGCGTGTGTCCTTGCCAAAAAAAGTAGAGCAAAATATTGGCGCCAATTAATGCGTAATTTACAAACGGTGTGTACCCTTTGGGGCTTTCATCGGCGATGGGAATCATTCATCTTTACCTTTTTTTCTTAATGGTAAATAATAAGGATTTTTTCGTCCAATTTCCAGCCATATCACCCACCCAAACGGTGATCGTGTGCTTGCCGGCTGCCAGGGCATTGTCCGGCCGACCCGTGACCAGCTTTCTCTCCGGGTCCCACTCGGGCACCACAAAGGTGCTGTCGACAAACAATTTGATGTGTCGGTCGGTGCCGATTCCCGAAAGAGAATCGGTCAAGGAAAAACGGATTTCCTTTAGGCGATTCAA